>JARRQM010000010.1:0-15201 GCA_037381765.1 Kineosporiaceae bacterium | reverse complement strand
CAGGTGCACCTCGGCATGCCGACGGGACACCCCCGGGTCGTCGAGGACGATATCGGCCTCGGTGGCCCGGCCGATCACGGTGACCTGGTTGCGCATCTGGTAGAGCTGACCGTCGACGTCGAGGGTGGCCGTCGACGAGGACGGGGCTCCGGGTTCCGGGGCGCCCGGCGCGCTGGGGGCGTTCCACGGCGGTTGGGTCGCCCCGGCCGGTGCGGCCCCCGTCCCGGGGTACGGACTGCCGGGGGAGGCCGGCGCCCCGGCCGGCGACGGGTAGGCCGGGGGACCGCCGAGCAGCGCGCCCGGGGGCGGTCCGGCCTGCGGTGGCCCTCCCGCAGGGGGCTGCCCCGGGGCGTACGGGCCGGCGGGCAGCGGGGAGGACGGGCGTGGCGCCGGTTGCGCCGGGGACGGCGGCGCGGAGGGCAACGGCTCTTGATGTGACGCCGGGGCGGCGTGCGCCGGCCCGGCCGAGGCGTTCGTCGTGCTGCTGCGGATCCGGAACACCCCGGTGTCGAGGTCGTCGGCACGTTCGAAGGTCACCGAGACCGGTCCGACGAAGGCGTACCGCTGCTGCACCGCGTGCTCGTGCAGGGCCCCGCGCAGCTCGTTGGACAGTGCGTCCTTCCAGTCGGCCAGCCGGTCGCTGTCCGCCTGGCTCAACTCGACGACGAACGTGTTCGGGACGATGGTGCGGTCGCGTCCCATCACGGCCGCGCGGTCATCGCACTCCCGGCGCAGGGCGCTGGCGATCTCCACCGGCTGCACCTCACTGCGGAATGCCTTCGCGAAGGCGCCGTTCACGGCCCGCTCGATACCTTTCTCGAAGCGGTCGAGGACTCCCACGGTCGACCTCCCTTCGCCCAACGATCCGTCTCCCCGACACCCATGGTCAGTGGTGACCCGGTCCGGTAGCTGCCCGAGTCCGCACCCCACGGGTGGGCCCGTGGGGGCATGACGCCGGATGGTGCACCTGTCAGCGTAACGGCGCGACGGGGAAGGTGTTGAAACGATCTCACGGCCCCGTGGTTTCACCCCCCTCGGTGTCGGTCCTCGCGATCGTCCCGGCGGGGATCGGGGACGGGACGGGGCGCTGCCGGACGGCGGCTGACCGATGGGCTCGGGGCCGCAGAGCCCCCGTGCTAGCCTTTCGAGGCACTCGCGCGAGTGGCGGAATAGGCAGACGCGCAGGATTCAGGTTCCTGTGTCCGCAAGGACGTGGGGGTTCAACTCCCCCCTCGCGCACCACCATGTGATGGGACGGCTCCGGATCGGGGTCATCCCGATCCGGGCAGCCCCGGCACCCCCGCCAGCTGTGGCGACCAGGTCCCGAGCCAGTCCTGCCCCACAGCCCAGACCACCAGCAGCCCGGCGATCAGCCCGGGGAGCAGGAACCGGCGGGTGAACCGCTCCGCGGAACCGCCGGTGTCCAGACCGATCCCGAGATACCACCACCACGGGGCGACCGGGATTCCCGGGCCCCGACCTTGTCGACGGTTCGCCTTGCCGAAAAGGAAATCCCCGAGCAGGTGGGAAATCCAGCCGACGAGGAGGGCGAGGGCGAACCAGCGCAACTCGTCCGGAACCGCAGGCAACCCGAACCAGGCGGCCAGCACGGGCAGCCCCCACCAGTGCGCGAGGCCACGGTGCCGGAAGGGGCCGCCGTGTCCGAGCCACTCATCCGGCAGCAGCTTGTCGGCGAGTTTCCAGCCGCCCTGCTGATCGATATCCGGTGAGGTGACGCCGGCGGCGGTGACCGAGGCGAGCGCGCCGGACAGGAGGATCTGTACCGGGGTCGCTCCGATCGCGATGGCGGTGGACAGTCCGGCGGCAGTACCGGTGAGCCGGTGCGTCGAGGCGAGCATGGCGGACACGGTAACCGGGAGGAACCCTCAGGTTTCGCCCGGTGGTCGGCAGGCCGGCCGGGGCCCGCACGGCGGCGGCGCGGGGTCGGCCACCAGGTGCTCAGGCATCGGGGGCGCGGTGCCGCCCGGAGGGCCCCGGGTACCCGTCCTCGGGGGGCGTCATCAGCCGTAGGCCGGCCAGCGAGGCGTGCAGCCATTCCGGACGGTGCCGGGTCGCCCAGAGGATCTCCCGGCAGACCTGCTCGGCCTCGAAGGCGGGCAGCAGCCGCTCGTCGAACAGGGACCCCAGGTCGGCGTGCTCCAGTTCGGCCCGGTAGGCGTCGAGCAGCTGGGCCCGGGCCGCGGTACTCCAGGCGTCGACGGATTCGGTGCTGCGGAAACCGTGCCGCGCGTCGATCACCCGCCCGACGTGGTCGAGGCTGAGCAGCAGCTGGGCGACGTCCCGGGCGGCGGGCTGGGTGATCGGATCGTCCAGGGAGGTCAGTTCGTCCCCGGCGAGGGCCGGATCGGCGTCGAAGTCGACCACGGCGAGCCCTCCGGGCCAGCGGACGAACTGCCCGGCGTGCAGGTCGCCGTGGATCCGCTGGACGACGACCCCGTCCCCGGGCCCGAACGTGTCCGCGAGAGCGGACAATCCGTCGACGGCCGCACGTAACGCCGTCACCCGGGGCAGCAGCACGTGCTCCCCGTCATCCAGCGCCCCGGTCCGGGTGAGGTCGACGACCCGCTGCACCCGGGCCGCGGCCGCCTCGTGCCAGGAACGCAGCCGCTCCGGGCCCACTTCCTGGACCGGCTCCGGGAGCAGCGACGACGGGGTGGCGAGAGCGACGTGGAGTTTCGCGGCGAGCCGGCCGATCCGGGCCGGGAAGTCGTCGATCCAGGAGTCCGCCACCGGCAGCGGACCGGTCAGCGGCCCGATCAGCCGGCCCAGCCCGGCGGTGTCGGCGAGCCCCCCGCTCCGGCGCAACCCGAGTTTCTGCTCGACCAGGTCAGGGCACCAGGCCCAGCCGTCCCGGGAACGCGGCAGGTACCCGGTGGCCACCGCACACGGCAGCTCCCGCCCGTTCGGTGACTGCCAGGTGAGCATCCCGTGGGTGACCGGAACTCCGAGGAACCGCCGCTCGGCGAGATGGGCGAGGGTGAGCGGGGCAGGATGTTCCCGGTCCCCGAGCCGGTGCACCCAGGTGACCACGACCCGCTCCCCCACCACGACGGACCGGTCGGGGCGTTCCGGGCGTTTGGCCTCCACCGGCCGTTCCCCCGTCGCCTCCGGCGGCGGCACCAACCGCACCACCCGGAACCCTTCGGCCGGTACGGTCACGGTGTGCCGGAGCACATCGACGAAAGCCTGCGCGGCACCGTCGTCGTCGGTCACCTCCCGCCACCCGCCGGACTTCGTCGTCGCCTGCACCCGGCATTCCCAGGCCGGCTGCGGCTGCCCGGTCGTCCCGGTGATGACCACGGCCATATTCGGGCCGAGCGGGTACCGAGTGGTGGGCTCGCCCAAGCTCACCGCCGCCGATCCGCTCATCGAGCCCTCCTGTGACGTACGGGTCCTGACGCTACCGGGCGGGAAGGCGGTCCAGAAGCCCGTGCACGATTCGTCACGAGGTCGACATGTCCGGAGGAGATGGCGGGCCCGGGGAACCGGGACCTCCCGGGAGCTAGATCGTGCTCGCGCGGGTCGTGCGATGCGCCCAGGCCAGGGCCGACAGGTAGGCCTGGGCCACCTTCTGCTCGGTGACACCGATCCGGGCGATCTCAGCGGAGTCACGGCGCTGGTAGGCGAGGACCGCGTCGAGCACCTGACGCAACGGTCCCGGCTCGCCGCGCAGGGCCGCATCCAGGTCGGCGCCGAGCGGGGGTAGCCCCTGGACGAATTGCGGCACCTCCCGGCCCAGCGAGGTGGCGAGCCCGTGCAACATGCCCAGGGTGAAGGCGACCTCCGGGACGACATCGGCGGCCGAACGTGCGGTGAGCTCGCAGGTCCGGGCGAGGGCGAGGGCGCCGGTGAGGACCTCGGCGCTGCCCCGGCCGCCGGACAGGCTGAGCAACACGAGCCAGGCCCGTAGCCTGGCCAGGCCGACGATGACCACGGCGTCCCGGATCGTCGAGACCTCCCGGGTCAGCCCGTTCGCCGCGGAATTGGCGATCCGCAGCAACCGGTAGGTGAGCGCCGGGTCGGTGCGCAGGATGTCCTCGACCATGACCGGGGTGACGTCGGGCTGACCGAGCCGGGCCACCAGCTGGAGCGCGATGGCCTGCCCCGGGGACAGGCTCTCCGCCGTGAGCACCTGCGGTCGCCCCAGGTGGTAGCCCTGGAAGTAGACGAATCCGGCGTCCTTGCACCGTTGCAGCATGTCCGCGTCCTCGATGCGCTCGGCGAGCAGCTGCACTCCGTGCGGGCGGACCCGGTCGGCCACGTCGAGCACGTCCTCCCAGGTCTGTTCGAGGACGTCGATCTTCACCACTTCGGCGAGGTCGAGCAGCGGCCCGGCCTGCGGGGTCCACACGAAGTCGTCCATCGCCAGCCGGTAGCCGTCCGCGACGAGGCGACGTGCCCCCTGCACGACGTCCTCGTCGATCTCGACGGTTTCCAGGATCTCCAGGACCGCCTGATCGGGTTCGAACGGCACGGGAATCTGCCCGACGAGGAAGGCCCGGGTCAGATTGATGAACCCGAACCGGTCACCGAGCAGGTCAGGGATACCGAACTCGGAGAAGGCCGACAGGATCGTGTCGGTGGTCGCCGCATCCCCGTCCCGGGTCTGCACCCCCGAGGCCAGGGCCTCGCTGTGGGAGCGGAAGAGCAGCTCGTACCCGTAGAGCTGCTCATCGGCCCCGTATACCGGCTGCCGGCCGATATGGACGGTTTTCGCCGACAGAGTCGCAGGGATCGTCCCGCTCCTGCCCACGCTCCACCTCCGGCCCCAATCGCCGGTGGCCCGGCGGCACCCGTACGAGTCCCTCGCGTGGGGTCGCGGTGGGCTCTGCCAGATCATCGGCCCCGGCGGCGGGTGTCTTGAGCGGCTTCCCGGGGGACCCGCGGCGGGACGGCGGGAGGAGGCAGGGCGGGCCGGCGGGAGGAGGCAGGACAGGCCGGCGAGACGGGGCGCGGCGGGGCGGGGCCCCGGGACGGATCTACAGCGATCCCCGAACTGTCGGCGAACCATGGCAAGATCCTGGTTCGCCAACACGAGACCTGACCGCCACGAGACTTGGGGGAGGACATGGCTGTCGACCCGCACGCCACCGGAGCCAGCACAGGATCCGGAACTGGCCGGGAATCCGGTCCGGGAACCGGAGCCGGTTCCGGTCCCGGAGCCGACCCAGCATCCGGTTCCGGAACCTGGCGGGCCTCCCTCGCGGAGCACCCCGCCTGGTCCGCGTCCCCTGACCTGGTGCCGGTTCGGGACACGGTGCTCGCCGTGGTCGATAGCTGGGCCACCCGGTACGCGGCGGCCCGGGAACGTACCGTGGACGACCCCTGGTGGGATGACACATTCGCGACCCGGGCCCTCGGCCACGCCGGGTGGCTGCTCGACCAGGTGCTGGGCGCCGCCGACGCGGATCGACAGGGCGCCGCCGGCGCGGCGTCGTCGGATCCCGACGACCCGTCCTCGCCCCCGCTGCCCGCGGATGCCGTCCTCGCCCTGCTCCTGCTCCCCTTCGCGCACCAGACCTACTGGGCCGTGGCCGCCGCCGAACGGTCCGGGCTCGCCGCACCGGTGAGCGGCCCCGGCTCGGCCCAGGAGCACCGGATCAACTTCGAGCGTTTCGTCGCCGGCTCCCCGCGCCTGGCCCGGCGGGCCGGCCGGCTGTTCGCCGGCACCGACCCGGCGGACGGGGCAGCGGCCCGTCCGGCCGAGAGTCCCGTGGCCGGCGCCTCGGCGGGGACCTCGGAAAGGACCTCGGACGGGGTTCCCGCGGGTCCCTCGGAGGGGGCTGCCGGTGGTGCCGCCGACGGGCGGGCGATCCGTTGGTGGCTGCTGCACCGGTGGCTGGCGCGCGACCCCGACCGCTACGACACCGCCCGGGTCGCGGAGGTCCTCGCCGACCCGCCCGCCGCAGTCCCGCTCGCCACCCTCGCCGGGCTGCTGCGCACCCTGCACCACAGCGACACCTCGGCGGGCCCGTCCCCCGCGCCGACCCCCGCGGTGCAGCTCCTCGCCCGCCTCGCGCACCGGATGGCCGTCGAACCGATCTCGCTACCCGACCTGATCGCCGACCACGTCGGTATCGCCGATCCGGTCCGGCCCGCCGAACTGCGCGACACGCTCCGCTCGGTGCGTTGGTGGACCCGGGGCCGGACCCTCGTCCTCGACGCCGGCTGCGCCCATCAGGCCGTCGACGCCGCCCTCACCGAGCACGTCGCCGGCGTCGGCGGCGTCCTGGCCCGCCTCGACGCGCTCGCCGAAGCCACCGGCGGCGACCCGGGTGACACCCCGGGACCCGCCCTGCGCCGAGGACTGGCCGCCCTCCCGGCGCACGCCTCCGCCGACGGGGTCGGCCCCCTCACCGGGGCCGAGGGGGTGCGCGCCTACGACGGGCACGGGTTCCGCTTCCGGCTCGCCGACGACCGGGTGCAGGAACTGTTGATGGGCGAGCAGCTGTACGGGGACCGCGCCCTGGCGATCCGCGAGCTGTACCAGAACGCCCTAGACGCCTGCCGCTACCGTGCCGCCCGTACCACCTACCTGGAACGCACCGGGGCTCACCCGCCGGAGTGGACCGGACGGATCTCCTTCGTCGCCGACACCGACCGGTCCGGCCGCCCCTACCTGGACTGCATCGACAACGGCATCGGGATGGGCTCCCGGGAACTCATCGACGTGTTCTCCAACGCCGGAGTGCGTTTCGCCGACCTGCCGGAGTTCATCCAGGAACAAGCCGAATGGGCCCGGCACGACATTCACCTGTACCCGAACAGCCGTTTCGGGATCGGCGTGCTCAGCTACTTCATGCTCGCCGACGAGATCACTGTGACGACCTGCCGGGCCGACCCGGACGGGCGGCCCGGGCGGCAACTGCGGGTGAGCATCGCCGGCCCCGGCACCCTCGCCCGGATCCAGGACCTCGGCCCGGGAACGGATCCGGGGACGACGATCCGGCTGCACCTGCGCCCCGGAGACACCCCCACCTCGGCCGTCGACCTGCTCCGCCGGCTGCTGTGGATCACCCCGTTCGAGGTGAGCGCCGCCGATGACACCGGCGCCCTCACCTGGATCCCCGGGAAGCTCAGCGAGGTCGCCCCGCTCGGGCACGACGACCCCACCGACACCGCGGCCCACCGCACCCCCGGCACCGTTCTGCCCACCGGGGACAGCAACGTGTGGTGGAGCGACGGGCAGGGCGCGGTGCTCGCCGACGGGCTGTGGGCGGGAACCCACCTGTTCGGTGCCGTGGTCAACCTCAGCGGATCGGTCGCCCCGCAGCTCACCGTCGACCGCCGGGGGCTGGTCCGGCATGACCGGGCCGTCGTCCGGCGGCTGCTCACCGCGCAGGTCCCGGTGCTCGCCGACGCCGGGACCGACGAGTTCGACGCGGACTGGCTGCTCCGGCTGGCCAAGGCCGACCCGGAACTCGCCGATGAGGTCGGCGTGCAACTGATGGCCCGCCACCGGCGCTGGGGGATCTCCCCGCAGGACGCCGACCTCGCCGAGGTCGGTTGCTTCCCGATGGATGCCCGGCTGTTCGGGACGAAGACCAAGGACTCCAACACCCGCTCCCTGCCCGACGTGGTAGCCGGCTGGCGGCTACGCACCTGGGCCCGGGCCGGGGCCCTGCCGGGGGTCGCCGCCTCGGGGCCGCCCGAACCGGTCGCCGGACCGTCGGATCAGCTGCTGCTCAGCGTCGACCTGGACGGGGCCGGCCCGTGGCTGGACAGGAAACGGAAGGTCCGCCCCGGCCAGGTACTCCGGGCAGCCCTGCGGTTGGGCCGGGCCCCGAAGACGGTTGCCGACCGGATGGCCGACCTCGGGCTGCGGGTTCCGCAGCGGGACTGGCCCACCGAGGTCGAGGAATCCGACCTGGTCATGGTGAGCGCCGACCTCGACGGCAAACCCACCTGGCTCCCCGGGGAGGCACAGGTCCGTCCCGGCCACGTCCTGGCAGCGGCGCACCGGCTCGGCCGCGCTCCGGCCCAGGTCGCGCAACGACTACGGGAACTCGGGCTGGACGTCCCCTCCTGGGAGTGGCCGGCCAGCGCCGAACGGGTCGACGTCGCACTGCTCAGCCGCCGGTTCACCGGGGGCGAGCCGTGGGCCCGCCCGGGACGGGCGATCCCGGACGTACACGTGATCATCGCTTCCGCACTGACCGGACGCCCCGGGCAGGAGATCGCCACGTTCCTCGCCCGGTTCGGGCTGTCCACCGCCGACCGGAACTGGCCGTCCGGCCTCGACCAGGCCGACCTCGTCCTGCTCAGCCGGGACCTGGACTCCCGAACCCCCTGGGTGGGGACCCGACCGGTCCCCCGCGGACACGTATTCGCCGCCGCGGTCAAGCTCGGCACGACCCCCGCCGCGGTCGCCGCACGACTGGCCGACCTGGGAGTGCCGGTGGCCGATGGACCCGACTGGCCCCCGACCGTGTCGGCGACCGAACTCGTCATGCTCAGCCGGGACGGCGACGGGCGCTCCCCCTGGCTGGATTCCGGTTCGGTGATCGAGCCCGGCCGGATGATGAACGCGATGGGTGAGTCCGGGATGGCCCCGGCCCAGGTCGCGGCCCGGCTCGCGGAACTCGGCATGGCCGTCGCCGCGGACACCTGGCCGGACACCCTGGATGACGCCGACCTCGTGCTGCTCAGCCAGGACCGGGACCGTCGGGGGCCGTGGCTGCCCGTGGGTAAGCGGGTGCCCCGCGGTCATGAGGTCGCCTCGGCGAGGGAATGCAACCGGTCGCCGGACTGGATCCGGGATCGGCTGATTGCCTACGGGCTGCGGCCCTCCCGGCGCGGGAAGAAGTTCGGGCGCACCGACCGCCTGCTGTTCAGCCAGGACCTGGACGGGAAACGTCCCTACTACACCCGCAAGAAGATCCCTTTCGGCCATATCCTCGCCGTTGCCGTCGAACAGAAACGTTCCCCGCAGGCGGTCGCCGAGCGGGCGGCCCAGCTCGGTTTCCGGGTCGTCCTCGCCGAGGGCATGTCCATCCCGGACCGGGTGACCCGGGATGAGGTCAAGATGCTCAGCCGGGACGTCGACGGGGAGAAACCGTGGCTGTCGCCGCGCCGCCCCGTCCCCGACACCGTTGTGCTGCGGGTCGCCGCAAAACTCCGTCGTTCCCCCGCCGACGTGGCGGCCCGGCTCGCCGCGCTCGGGTACACCGTTCCCGGTGAGCGGTGGCCCGACGCGGTGTCCCGGTCCGACCTCGTCCTGCTGAGCCGGGACCTCGACGCGATCGCACCGTGGCTGGACAAGGTCTCCGCGGCACACCTCATCGCTGCGTCCGGGGCACAGAAGGCCACGGTCGGGGAGGTGCTCGTGCGGCTGCAGGAACTGGGGCTGTCGCTGCCGAAAGGCATCCGACCGGCTTGAGAGCCTGTTCACCGACCCGGTACCGCTTCGTCAACCCCGCATCGCTCCACCGACCCCGCACTGCGGTCGTGCGGCCCCCGCCGGTCCCCGGTGGGGGCCGCCGGGGTTCTCCGGGGATCGCCCCGTCGCGTCGGGACCCGGCGGTCAGCTCCCCGGGTCGGGGTTCATGGGGTGCACGAACAGGCCGCTGAGCAGCTTCGGCTCGAACCAGGTCGATTTCGGCGGCATGACCTGCCCGGTATCGGCGACGGCGAGGAGCTCCTCGGTGGAGGTCGGGTACAGGCTGAGGGCGAGGGCCGCCTGCCCGGTGTCGACGAGGTGTTCCAGCTCGGCGGTACCGCGGATCCCTCCGACGAAACGGATCCGGGCGTCAGTGCGCGGGTCGGTGACCCCGAGGACCGGGCCGAGCACCCGGTCCTGGAGCAGGGACACGTCGAGCCGGGCGATCGGATCGGTCTCAACAGGGCCGGTGTCCCGGGCCACCAGCCGGAACCACTGCCCGGCCAGGTAGGCGCCGAACTCATGCCGCCGCTGCGGTTCGACCGCGGCCGGAGCAGGGGTCACCTCGAACCCGGCGGCCGAGAGCAGGCCCGGAAGGTCCTCGGGGCGGTGCCCGGCGAGGTCGGTCACCACCCGGTTGTAGGCGAGCACCCGCAGCTCGTCAGCGGGAAAGATGACCGCGGGGAAGACCCCGCTGCCCCCGGACCCAGCTTTGGTCCCGGTACGGGCCTCCCCTTTGGTCCCGGCCCCCTCACCAGGAACGGCCCCGGTGCCGTGCCCGGTCCCGGGCTCGGTCCGCCACCGGTGCACGACCCCGGCGGCAGCGCTGCGGTGATGTCCGTCGGCGACGTAGAGCCGGGTGACCGCAGCGAACGCCTCCCGTAGCGCGGACACCCGGTCGGGGTCGTCGACCACCCAGAGGGTGTGCCGCACCGTGTCTACGGTGAGGTCGTAGTCGGGTTCCCCGGTGACGACGGCCGCTACCTCAGCGGCCACCCGGGGGTCCGGCGGGGTGAGCAGGAAGACCGGCTCGTCATGGGCGTCGAGGCCGGCGATGTGCCGGGCCCGGTCGGTCTCCTTGTCGGGGCGGGTGTGCTCGTGGGTGCGGATCACCCCGGCGTCGTAGTCGGCGACGGTGACACAGCCGACGACCCCGGTTTGGGCGCGGCCCCGCCAGGTCTGCCGGTACACCGAGAACCCGGCGGTACTGTCGCGGCGCAGCACCCCGTCCCGGACGAGGGCGTCGAGGGCGGTGCGGCCCTGCCGGTAGACCTGCTCGGTGTGCGGGTCGGTTCCGGGGGCGAAGCCGATCTCGGGGCGGGTGACGTGCAGGAAGCTCAGCGGGTTCCCGTCGGCGAGTTTGCGGGCCTCTTCGGTGCCGACCACGTCGTACGGCGGGGCGACGACCCGGGCGGCAAGGTCGCGGGGCGGGCGCAGGGCACGAAACGCACGGACGTCGGCCACCTGGTGAGCCTACTGCCGGGGCCGCCGTAGGTGCCTGAGGACCGCCCGGACACCTCCATCCCGGCGATCCGGTCAGGCCAGGCCAGGCCAGGTCCGGGCCGGCCCGGACCGGGAACGTCTCCGGTTCCGCCCCCGGCCGAGGTCCCCCGCCCCGCTACTTCCGGCCCGGGACCCCGCCCCGCAGGGGAAGGCGCCCGTCCCGTCCGGCGGAACTCCCCCGGCTACTCGGTGAGGACGGTAGCGACCAGGTCACGGGCGGCGGTCTGGACCTCGGCAAGGTGGTCGGGGCCCCGGAAGGATTCGGCGTAGATCTTGTACACATCCTCGGTTCCGGAGGGGCGGGCCGCGAACCAGGCGTTGGCGGTGGTGACCTTGAGCCCGCCGATGGCCGCGCCGTTGCCGGGGGCAGCGGTCAGCGTCGCGGTGATCGGCTCCCCGGCGAGTTCGGTGGCGGTGACCTGCTCGGCGGACAACGCCGCGAGCTTGGCCTTGGCCGCGCGGTCGGCGGGGGCGTCGACCCGGGCGTAGGCGGGGTCCCCGTACCGGTTGACGAGTTCGCGGTACCGCTCGCTGGGGGTGTGCCCGGTGACCGCGGTGATCTCCGAGGCGAGCAGGGCGAGCAGGATGCCGTCCTTATCGGTTGTCCACACGGTGCCGTCGGTGCGCAGGAACGACGCCCCCGCGGACTCCTCCCCGCCGAAGCCGATCGAGGAGTCGAGCAGGCCGGGGACGAACCACTTGAACCCGACCGGCACCTCGATCAGCCGGCGGCCGAGCCCACCGGCGACCCGGTCGATCATCGAGGATGACACCAGGGTCTTGCCGATCGCGGTGTCGGAGGGCCACCCGGGGCGGTGGGCGAACAGGTAGTCGACGGCGACCGCGAGGAAGTGGTTCGGGTTCATCAGCCCCGCGTCGGGGGTGACGATGCCGTGCCGGTCACTGTCGGCGTCGTTGCCGGTGGAGATCCGGTAGGCGTCCCGGTTGTTGATCAGCGAGGCCATCGCGGACGGGGAGGAACAGTCCATCCGGATCTTGCCGTCCCAGTCCAGGGTCATGAACCGCCAGGTCGGGTCGACGAGTGGGTTGATCACGGTGAGGTCGAGACGGTGCCGTTCGGCGACGGCCGCCCAGTAGTCGACGCTTGCCCCGCCCAACGGGTCGGCACCGATCCGGACCCCGGCGGCGCGGATCGCGTCGAGATCGAGGACGGTGCGTCGGTATCGGCGGGGCCGCCATGCGGCGGGTTGTACTTGAACCCCCCGTCCGACGGCGGGTTGTGCGACGGGGTGACGACGATGCCGTCGGCGCGGGCCGGGTCGTCGCCGACCCGTCCGGCGTTGTGCGCGAGGATCGCGTGCGAGATCGCCGGGGTCGGGGTGAACCGGTCGCGGTCGTCGATCAGGACGGCGACGTCATTGGCGGCGAGCACCTCCAGCGCGGTGGCCCAGGCCGGCTCGGACAGAGCGTGCGTGTCCCGGCCGAGGAACAGTGGCCCGCCGATCCCCTGACCGGCCCGGTACTCGACGATCGCCTGCGTCGTCGCGGCGATATGTGCATCGGTGAACGACCCGGCCAGGCTCGACCCGCGGTGCCCCGACGTGCCGAACGCCACCCGCTGCCCGGGGTCGTCGAGGTCCGGAGCCGTCGTGTAGTAGGCCGTGAGGAGATGCGCGACATCCACGAGATCACCGGGAAGGGCCTGCTGACCTGCGCGTTCGTGGCTCATTGGATGCCCTTTCTGGTCCTCGGACGGGCTTCGTCCCAGTAATGGCGCCGCCCCCTGCGGGCGAGGGGGTACCGGTACCGCCGTCACAGTAACCGGGACCGCCCCGACGGGGTGGTTCGGCGGTGGCTGCGTTTTCCGGGAGCAGGGCATGTCTTCCGGACCGATTCCGGGTGCGCCCGACGGCGTCGTGGTCTGGCATGGGGCGGCATTCCGATCCGCCTGCACCGGATCTGCTAGGTGGCGGAAGGCCAGTGGATGCACTGACGCATACTGGCCCGGATCGGGCAGACAGATGCGTTGCGAGGCATCGACCAGGTGATTCGCGGTCGGATGAGGCTGAAGTGAACATTCGTGCTGACGTGTTCCGGAGAGTTGGATGACACGGCGCCACATAGCAGATACAGTCGTACTAGTTGATACCACGGGGTGTGCACTGGCCACGCAAGCAGTGTGTCTACGGCAAGTACCGCGCCTGCCGTAGGTGCAGTGCAGGAGGTCGGTGGCATACCTGAAGCAGGACACGTAGGGGAGGTGTCGTGCGGAGTCGTGGGTCAGCGCAAAAAGGCGCTGGATCGGTGGTGGCCGATCCAGCGCCGAGGCTCAGCAAGTTCCTAGTCAGTGGGTTTCTGAAGGAGGTGTCGAGCCGATGGTCAAGTCTAGCGTGCTGCGTCCATGGCCACAGCATGCTCGCGAGCGAATCCGTCGGTCGTGTGTCTCGCTTAGACCGGCCCGGCTTGGTCGGCGAGGGGGGAATCGCCCCAGGGCGGTTCTCTGGTGTTCGTCGGTGCCGCGGGCATCGAGAGGGGAGGTGGCGCAGCAGGTCATCGTGGTCGCGATGATCATCATCCGGAGTATCGCGGCCACGGAAGGCTGGAGCGACCTGTGAGAGGAGGGGTCCCTGTCTGGCTGGTGCGGTCGGCGGAACCGGTCGCCTCGCCGGCCTGGCAGGCACCCCCGTCCTCGCAGTAAAAGTGACCAATCTGACATTTTGTGGATGGTGGGGGGCGGAATGCGAGGAGACCGGAGCCGGAGGGTCGCTGCATGGTGGCGTATTTACATCAACCGATTGTGCAGATGGCAATCTCATGACGAGACATCTGCACGCGCAGAAAGGCAAGGAATCACGGACATGTCTACTCGTGAAGAGGCATTGACGGTCGGGGAGCAGCTGAATTGCCACCTACCGATCCGGGGGCTGGCGCAACATCGACCTTCACGCTGTCGACATGATGCATGCCACGTCACCTCGGGGCGGTCCGGTGTCTTCCGGGGAGTCCGGGGGTGTCTGGCATGACGGCGGGGAACCCGGCGGCACTGCGTCGACGGTTGCGGGTGGAGTTGCGCAAGTTGCGCCGCGGTGCGGGGAAAACCCAGCGGGAGGTGGCCGATCGGCTGGACTGGTCGCCCTCCAAGATCATTCGCATCGAGAACGGTGCGGTCGCCGTCCAACCGACGGATCTGCGGGCCCTTCTCGAGGAGTACGGGGTGCGGGACCGCCGGGTGATCGAGGAGCTCGTGCAGATGGCCCGCGACTCGAAGAAACAGCCCTGGAGCGAGTACAAGGACATCCTGAGCCAGGAAACCCTGGATTTATTCCGGGCTACCGCGTCGGCAACGATCTACCGGGAATACGACAACGTCGTGGTCCCGGGCCCGCTACAGACCGAGGAGTACACCCGGGCGCTGATGGCCGAGGGGTTCGCGAAGCCCGAGGAGGTCATCGACAGGTACGTGGAATTCCGCCAGGAGGCCCACGAAGCCCTGCTGGGGGGCGATCAGTCGCCGACGATGTTCTGCCTGCTGGACGAGGGAGTCATCCGGCGTCCGATCGGGGGCCCCGGGGTGATGCGCCGACAGCTGGAACACCTTCGCGAGGTGAGTAGGAACTCGAACGTCTCGGTCCGGATCCTGCCCTTCTCGCTCGGCGCCCATTTCGGTCTCCGGGGGCAGTTCCTCCATCTGGAGTTCGGTGATCCGGACGATGATGATCTGCTCTACATGGACAACACCCTGGTCGACTACATCTCCCGGGACGATCCGGCGATGACGACCGAGTACTTGCAGGGGTTCTGGGATCTGGAACAACTGGCCCTCCCCCCGGTGCAGTCGGCGGAGTTCCTCGCGGAGGTGGCCGCCTCCTTCGCTGCCCAGGAGAAAGGAGTGACGGACAGCACCCCTTCCGAAGAGTAATATTTCGGATTCAAAGAGTAAGGATGGGGGGCTGTTGGTGGTGGGCGCTGCGGGAAGTTCGCGCACGATCCAGAAAATTGCGAGCGGGGAAGCGTGAACTGTCAGCCCCGCCCTGAACGTGCTGCCCGTAGCTTCCCCGAAGAACATTCCATACACTCGGGACTGTCGGCCAGACGGTGTCGGACCGGAACAGGTAGGTGCTGTGACGGTGCGGGTATTCGTTCCACGGGGGAGCGTGAGGTGTCCATGTCCGAGTGGCAGCACCAATGGGTCAAGTCGAGTCTGAGTCTGAGTGGAAACTGCGTGGAGGTCCGGATGCTGGGTGGTGCCATCCAGGTCCGGGACTCCAAGGACCGGGCCGGGCCCGTGTTGAGCTTCACCCCGTCGGAGTGGGCCGCCTTCACCGGCGGGGTGCGGC
>JARRQM010000009.1:0-12243 GCA_037381765.1 Kineosporiaceae bacterium | reverse complement strand
CCCGCACCCGCATCACCCGCCGGGCCCGTCCCCGCATCACCCGCCACACCCGTGCCCGCATCACCCGCCGCGCACGGACCCCGCGGAGTGTCCCGGAACGGGGCGGCCCTCGCCCGGTTCCTGGGGGCCACCGGGGCGCTGTTCACCCTGGTCGCGCTGGTCGCCACGGGACTCGACCTCGGCCTGCCCGCCGACCGCGTCGTGTCCACCGACGTCGGCTACGCCCAGGACCTCACCGTCGGCTACTCCGCGGAGGTCCCTGCGGGGGCCGCCTACCCCGACGGGATGCTCGGATGGGGGGATCCCGTCTACCCGAGGGTTGTTGATGATCTCGACGTCGAGGTCCGGCAACGGTTCCGTGGGCCGGTGACCGCACCCGTGCACGGGGCGCTGACCTTGCGCCCCCAGGTCGTGTCCAGTACCGGGTGGCGCGGCCCGGTCGGCCCCGAAACCCGTACCGCCCTGTACGGCGCCTCCGCCGTCGCCCGCACCCGCATCGACCTCCGCGACCTCACCCGCCTGGTACGTCGGGCGGAACGGGCCAGTGGGGCCCCGCTCGGGCTGCTCACCGTCGAAGTGGTGGCGACCGCGCAGCTGCGCACCGAGATCGCCGGGCACCCCGTCACGTCGACGGTGACGGCACCGCTGCGTTTCCGGCTCGACGACAACCAGCTCGTCCTGCTCGGCTCCGGGCCGCGGACGGAACGGACCGGGACGGTCCAGGTCATCGAACGGCAGCCGTGGACGGTCCCCCTGCTCGACATCGACCCCGCCGCGTTGCCCCTGCACCCGGTGTCCCTCGGCGCGACCTCGGCCGCCCTCACCGCCCTGCTCGGTCTCCTCATCCTCGGGGTGAGGACCCTGATCACCCGCCGCCGGACCGAATTCGGTGCCGAACTCGCCCGCCGCTACCCCGACCGCCTCGTGCACGTGCGCAGCGTCCCCGACGGGCCGACCGTCGAGGTCTCCACGGAAATCGATTTCCTCCTGCTCGCCGAATTCACCGGAGAGGTCATCGCGCACCGCACCGCGCCCGGCGCGGACGGCTACGAACTGATCCATGCGGGAACGCGCTACCGGTACACCCCGGACCGCAGCGTCCCGAACAGGAACGCCCCGGACGGGAACACCCCGCGCTGGAGCGCCCCGGACGGGAACACCCCGGACGGGAACCCCGCCGAGGCATCTCCGGACCTCGGCAGCGCCCCTCCGGTCCGCCTACCATCGCCGCCATGACCGCACCGGACGCCCCCGAGAACCCCGTCGACCCGGCCCCCGACGCCCCGGCAACCGATGGCACAGCCCCCGATGCCCCGGCAACCGGCGGCACAGCCCCCGGGGACTCGGCTACCGGAGCCCCGACCACGGCGGGTGAGGCCAGCGCCGGGACGGCTCCCGCCGGTGCGGGCCCGGGCGGGCCGCTCGCCGGGATCGTCGTCATCGACCTCACCCGGGCCCTCGCCGGACCGCATGCCGCGATGATGATGGGGGACCTCGGGGCTCGGGTGATCAAGGTGGAGACCCCGGGGACGGGGGATGACACCCGCGGCTGGGGCCCCCCGTTCGTCGCCCCGGGGCAGGTCCCCTCGACCGCGGATGCGGACGACCGGGAGTCGACGTACTTCCTGTCCTGTAACCGCAACAAGGAGTCAATCACCCTCGACCTCAAGTCCGAGGACGGCCGGGAGGTGCTCACCCGGCTGATCCGGAAGGCCGACGTCCTGCTGGAGAACTTCCGCCCCGGGGTGCTCGACCGGCTCGGGTTCCCCGGGTCCGAACTGCACCGGGTGAACCCGCGTCTCGTCGTGCTGAGCATCAGCGGGTTCGGCCATGACGGGCCCGAGGGGGGTCGGGCCGGGTACGACCAGATCGCCCAGGGGGAGGGCGGGCTCATGTCGCTGACCGGTCCCGGACCGGACCAGCCGCAACGGGTCGGGGTGCCGATCGGCGACCTGCTGGCCGGGATGTACGGGGCGTACGGGGTGCTCGCCGCCCTACTCGAACGGGAACGGACCGGGCACGGGCAGATCGTGCGGACCAGCCTGCTCGCGGCGATCGTCGGGGTGCACGCGTTCCAGGGCACCCGGTTCACTGTGGCCGGTCAGGTGGGCCGGGCCCAGGGCAACCACCACCCGTCGATCACCCCGTACGGGCTGTTCCGCTGCCGGGACGGGGTGGTCCAGTTGGCCGTCGGCTCCGAAACCCAGTGGCAGCGGTTCTGCGCGGGGTTCGACCTCGACCCGCAGGCCCCGGGGATGGCCACGAACGGGGACCGGGTGACCCACCGGGACCAGGTAACCGCCCTGCTCGAAGCCACCTTCGCCGACCTCGACGCCGACACGTTGCTGCCCCGGCTCGCCGGGCTCGGCATCCCCGCGGGCCGGGTGCGGACCTTGGACGAGGTGTATGACTGGGAGCAGACCCTCTCCCAGGGGCTCGTCGTCGACGTCGAACACCCCACTCTCGGCGCGCTCCGGCTCCCTGGCCCCCCGCTCCGGTTCTTCCACAGCGGCTCCCCGGCGGCAGGTGGGGGGGCCGATGACCGGGCCGGGGACGGGGATAGGACCTCGGACGGGAATAGGTCCGGGGACGGGGAGGTGGAGGTGACCCGGACGGAGCACCTGCCTCCGCCGCTGCTCGACGAGCACGCCACCCGGATCCGCACCTGGCTGGGCCTCTGACCTGGTCCGTACCCTCTCCCCGTCTCCCGTCCACCGCCCCCCGTCCCCCGTCCCCCGGCCCCGTCTGCCGGCCCGTTCGTCCGGGATGGCCCGCGCGCCTGCCCGAGTCCCGGGGAGTCACCACCGGGTCGGGGTGTCGGTCCGAAAATGTCGATCCGCCAAAAGCGGGACGCGGCGAAATCGCAATCCACACGACCGCCGATTACACGTACGGTAGTCAGAGTCACTGTACGTACACATAGGCGGGGTCGGCGATGCAGAAGAGCCCTCGTGCCCTGATCGGGTTCACCGTTGCCGGGGCCCTCGCTCTCACCGGACTCGTCGTCGCCCCGGCCCACGCCGCCGTCCGCGGGGCTGCCGCAGGAACCCCCGGTTCCGGGGCCGCCGCGAAGGCCGACGGCCGGCGCGGGCGCGGGACGGCGTCGCCGAAACCCGAACTCGTCCCCGGCCGCTACCTGGTGACCTACCGCGCCGGGTCCGCCGTCGCCCGGTCCCGGGCGGGCGGTATCGCCGGTGCCGCCGCCCGGGCCGGGGCCCGACCCGACCACGTGTACTCCCGGGCCATGTCCGGGTTCTCGGCCTCACTCACCGACGCCCAGGTCGCCGCGCTGCGGGCCGACCCTCAGGTGGCCTCCGTCGAACCCGATCAGGTCGTCGCCGTCGACAGCAACCAGATCAACCCGGTGTGGGGTCTCGACCGTATCGACCAGGCCCGACTCCCCCTCAACCACTCCTTCAACGCCGACCTCACCGGTTCCGGGGTCGCCGTCTACATCCTCGATACCGGGGTGCGGCCGACCCACACCGAGATCCGGGGTCGGGTGTGGACCGGCCGGAACTTCATCGCCGACTCCGGTGGGGTCAACCCGATCCGCACCGCCGACTGCCACGGCCACGGCACCCATGTCGCCGCCACCGCGGGGGGCCGCATCTACGGGGTGGCGAAACAGGCCAGCATCGTCCCGGTCCGGGTGCTCGGCTGCGACGGTTCCGGCACGATGTCCGGAGTGATCGCCGGCCTGGACTGGGTGGCCGCGCAGAGCCACCGGCCGGCCGTGGCGAACCTCAGCCTCGGCGGGAGCTACAGTTCGGCGCTCAACGCCGCGGTGGCCTCGGCCGTGTCCGCCGGGGTGACCGTCGTCGTCGCCGGCGGCAACTCCGGTGCGAACGCCTGCTCCTACTCCCCGTCCTCCGCACCGTCGGCGATCACCGTGGGCGCGACGACCAGTTCCGACGCCGCCGCCGGCTACTCCAACTACGGCAGCTGCCTCGACCTGTACGCGCCGGGGTCCTCGATCAAGTCGGCCTGGTACACCTCGGACACCGCGACGGCCACGCTCAACGGCACGTCCATGGCCAGCCCGCACACCGCCGGGGTCGTCGCCCTGCTCGCCCAGGCCCACCCGAGCTACACCCCGGCCCAACTCACCTACCAGCTGACGCATATGGCGACCAGTGGCGTGCTGTCCGGGATGCTGTCCGGCGACCCGAACAAGCTGCTCCGCTCCCCGCACGCATCCGTCGACCGGACCGCCCCCACCCTGCCGCAGATCGTCGGTCGGGTCTCTGGGCGGACCGTGCGCACCTGGTTCATGGCCCGCGACCCCGGTTCGGGGGTCCGCGGCTACTCGATCCGCTGGGTCCGGCACGGCACGTCGCCCTCGGTCGACACCACCATTGACACGACCACCCCGTCCGCCGTGGCCGTACTACCCGACGGTCTGTGGCGGATGGATGTGCGGGTCGTCGACAATGCGGGCAACTGGAGCCGGATCTTCACCGGCGGCCCGTGGGCCGTGGACACCGCCGCGCCCCGGGTGCACCGGATCTGGTTGAAGGTGGGCTCCCGGGATCGGTACGTCGTCCGGGTCTGGGGAACCGACCCCGGCTGGTCGGTCCACCACTACCAGATGGTGTGGAACCACAGCCGCTACTCCGCCCGGGGCCGGGTCTACAACACCGGTTCCGTCGCCGTCTCACCGCGCCTGTCCCGGGGCACCTGGTACGTGCACGTGCGGGCGGTCGACCGCCGGGGGCGGGTGTCCTCCTGGGGGTATGCCGGACCGGTGCGCACCCCGCAACGGTTCAGCCGGGGTTCCGTCCGCCCGAATTCCCGCTGCCCTTCCCGGCTGCACGGGGTGTACGGGCAGTCCGGCAACCACCGCGTGTACCGGTGCACGACCAACCGGTACAGCCGTACCCTGCGCTGGCGCCCGGTCTGACCCACCCGCCGGACCCACCCATGTGACCCGCCTGGTCCGGCTCTCCTGGTCCACCCCGCCCGGCACCTCTCGGCGCCGGTTGCCAACACCTGACGGGTCCGGCAGGCAGATTCTGACCGTGCCGCCCCCGTGGACCCCTGCCTAGGCTCGCGGCAGGCCCGTCCTCGACACGGGCCGGTCCACCGTGCGTCGACGTACCCGAGGGAGGAGTACCCATGCGGGTGGTGATCGCGCTCGGCGGGAACGCCATGACGGCCCCGGACGGCCGCGCCACCCCGGGGGATCAGCAGGCCGCCGTCGAGGCCGCCGCCCCGGCCCTCGCCGGACTCGCCGCCGCCGGACATGAAGTCGTCCTCACCCACGGCAACGGCCCCCAGGTCGGCAACCTGCTGGTGAAGAACGAGCTGGCGGCCCCCGTCGTCCCACCCGTTCCGCTCGACTGGTGCGGGGCGCAGACCCAGGGGACGATCGGCCGGCTCCTGATGGATGCCCTCGACGCCGAACTTGCCGCCCGCAGCAGCGACCACCGGGTCGCCGCTCTCGTCACCCGCACCCTGGTGGACGGGGACGACCCCGGGTTCACCCGTCCGGGGAAACCGATCGGCCGCTACCTGCCCGCCGGCGAGGCCGCCGCCCTCGCCGAACACGGGCAGATCTGGGCCGACCGGGGGCCCCGCGGGTGGCGGCGCCTCGTCGCCAGCCCCGAACCGATCGAGGTACTCGACACCGCCGCCGCCTCCGCCCTGCTCGCCGCCGGGTTCGTCGTCGTCTGCGCGGGTGGCGGGGGTATCCCGACCGTCCGGGAGGTCGAGGCGGACGGGACGGTCCGGTTGCACGGTGCCGAGGCCGTGATCGACAAGGACCTGACCGCGGCGGCGCTCGCCATCGGGCTGCGCGCCGACCTGCTGATCATCGCCACCGACGTCGACCACGTGATGATCGGTTACGGCACGGCCCGGGCCCGGCCACTCGGCGAGGTCACCCCGGCCGAACTGCGCGCGTTCGCCGCCGCCGGGGAATTCGCGGACGGCAGCATGGGCCCCAAGGTGGAGGCCGTGTGCCGGTTCGTCGAGGCAGGAGGGGCCCGGGCCGCAGTCACCTCACTGCACGGGATCGACGCCGCGGTGAACGGGTCCGGCGGCACCCTCGTCCGCCCCGGCCCCGCCGGACCCGTCGCCCCCGTCAGTGCCACCGCCTCTGCCGGTCCGACCGGCGCCACCACCTCTGCCGGTCCGGCCGGCACCACCGACCCCGCAGATCCGGCCGGCACCTGACCGTCCGGCACCCGGCCGGCCTTCAGACTGGCGTGTATCCGACCGACGCAGGACCGACCCACGACCCGCCCCCGACCTACAGACCGACAGACCGACAGACGAGAGGTGACCACGTGCCCGAGGCCATCGAGGTTCGCAAGGTTCCGCTCCACCACGTCAGCGACGCCTCCGGGCTGGCGGAGCTCATCGACGCCGGGACGCTCGACGCCGACCGCGTGATCGCGGTGATCGGCAAGACCGAGGGCAACGGCGGGGTGAACGACTACACCCGGATCATCGCCGACCGGGCGTTCCGGGAGGTGCTCGTCGCCAAAGGCACCCGCACCCCGGAGCAGGCCATGGACGTGCCCATCGTCTGGTCCGGCGGCACCGACGGGGTGATCTCCCCGCATGCGACGATCTTCGCGACACTCCCCGAGGACCACCCGGATGCTGCCGCGGGGCGGGACGAGCCCCGGCTCACCGTCGGGTTCGCGATGAGCGAGCAGCTCCTTCCCGAGGACATCGGCCGCCGCCCGATGATCGAGAAGGTTGCCGACGCGGTACGGGTCGCCATGCAGCGGGCCGGGATCAGCGACCCCGCGGATGTGCACTACGTGCAGACGAAGACCCCGCTGCTCACCATCCACACCATCCGGGACGCGAAGAGCCGCGGGAAGACCGTGTGGACCGAGCACACCCACGAGTCCATGGACCTGTCCAACGGGACGACCGCGCTCGGGATCGCCGTGGCGCTCGGCGAGATCTCCATGCCGGAGGACGCCGATGTGATGCACGACCGGTCGTTGTACTCCTCGGTGGCTTCCTGCTCGTCCGGGGTGGAACTCGACCAGGCCCAGGTCGTGGTCGTCGGCAATGCCCGCGGGGTGGGCGGCCGGTACCGGATCGGGCATTCGGTGATGCGCGATGCCCTCGACGCCGACGGCATCTGGGCGGCGATCAAGGACGCCGGACTCGACCTGCCCGACCGCGCCCACCACCGCGACCTCGACGGGCGGCTGGTGAACGTCTTCCTCAAGTGCGAGGCCAGCCTGGACGGACAGGTCCGCGGGCGACGGAACGCCATGCTCGACGATTCTGACGTGCACTGGCACCGGCAGATCAAGTCGGCGGTCGGCGGGGTCACCGCAGCGGTGACCGGCGACCCGGCGGTGTTCGTCTCCGTGTCGGCCGCCCACCAGGGCCCGGACGGAGGCGGACCGGTCGCGGCGATCGTGGACCTCGGTGCCGGGGAGCCGACCGGGTACCGGCCGCCGCAGGGGTAACCAGGACACCGGCCGGTGCCCGGGGGTATCCCGGGTACCGGCCGTCGCTGGGGTGTTCCGGGTTCCGGCCGCCACGGTCACCGCAGCGCTCGGGACGAACGTGTCGGGGTGAACGTCTCGAGGCGAGCACTGCGGTCGACGTGAGCGCTGTGGTCGACGTGGTCGACGTGGCCACTGTGGTCGACGCGGTCGCTGCGGTCGACGTGATCCGGACTGGCTGCTGCACGAACTCTCCCTACTGACTCCCCTGAACCCGAACTGTCGGCGCGTTGTGTAATTTCCGTGACACTGTGTGTGCACATTTGGAGTGGGTCAGGGCTGCCGAGGTGGGCCGGGCCAATTCGAACCGGTGACGACCCGGCAATTTACTGGCGAGTAAGGTGGGGGGCGGTGCACCGCCCGGGCCGCCCCCTCGCCCCGCCCGCGTCACCCGTTTCACCCGCGCCGACCCGACCCCGGCACCGGCACCGGGGCCATCCCGAGGAGCTTCCGTGAGACTCGCGCTCGGCATCGTCATCACCCTGGTCGCCCTCCCCCTCGCGACGAACCGGATCTGGTGGCTGTACCGGCTGATCCGTAGCGGCCAGGCGACCTCGGGACGGCTCGACCATCCGGCCCGGCGGATCCGCACCGAACTCGTCGAGGTGTTCGGTCAGCGCAAGCTGCTCCGGTGGTCGGTGCCGGGGGTCGCACACTTCTTCACGTTCTGGGGTTTCCTCGTCCTCTTCCTCACGATCATCGAGACGTACGGGGCGCTGTTCGACGAGAAGTACGCCCTGCCGGTGATCGGGCACTGGGCCGCCGTCGGTTTCATCGAGGACCTGTTCACGCTCGCCGTTCTCGTCGCCGTCGTGGTGTTCTCGGTGCTGCGGGTGCGTAGCGCCCCGGAACGCCTACAACGGGCTTCCCGGTTCTACGGTTCGCACAACGGGGTCGCCTGGCTCGTGCTCGCACTCATCGCCCTGGTGATGATCACCCTCATGCTGTACCGCGGGGCGCAGATCAACACGGGGAACTTCCCCTACGGGGACAGCTGGTGGGCGTTCACCTCCAAGGCCGTCGCGGTGGCCCTATCCCCGCTGTCCGTCGCGGCGAACCACACGATCGAAACGGTGTTCCTGCTCGGCCAGGTCGCCGTCGTCGTGGCGTTCCTCGTCGTCGTCGTCAATTCCAAGCACCTGCACATCGGCACGGCCCCGATCAACGTCCTGGCCAAGCGGCAGCCCAAGGCTCTCGGCCCGCTGCTGCCGATGGAATCCGGCGGGAAACCCATCGACTTCGAGGACCCGGACGAGGACGCCACGTTCGGTCGCGGCACGATCGCGGACTTCACCTGGAAGGGCATGCTCGACTTCGCGACCTGTACCGAATGCGGCCGTTGCCAGAGCCAGTGCCCGGCGTGGAGCACCGACAAACCGCTGTCCCCCAAGCTCGTCATCATGAACCTCCGGGACCACCTGTTCGACGCGGCGCCGGTCCTGCTCGACCCGGTGGCGACGGCCGACGGCGCGGGTCCGGACGGCGCGGGTCCGGACGGCGCAGGTCCGGATGGAACGGCCCCGGAGGTGCGGCCCCTCGTCGGCCCGATCGGTGCGGGCGGGGTCATCGACCCGGACGTGCTGTGGGCCTGCACGACCTGCGGTGCCTGCGTCGAGGAGTGCCCGGTGGATATCGAGCACGTCGACCACATCGTCGACATGCGCCGCAACCAGGTGCTCATGGAATCGGCGTTCCCGAACGAGTTGGCCGGGTTGTTCCGGAACCTGGAACGGAACGGCAACCCGTGGGGGTTGAGCCCCCGGATGCGCCTGGACTGGGCCAAGGACCTGCCGTTCCCGGTCCCCCAGGTCGGCGTTGACGTCGAGGACCTCACCAGCGTCGACTACCTGTTCTGGGTGGGCTGCGCCGGGGCCCTGGACGACCGGGCGAAGAAGACCACCCGGGCCGTCGCCGAGCTGCTGCACACCGCGGGGGTGAGTTTCGCCGTCCTCGGTGAGTCCGAGTCGTGCACCGGCGACTCGGCCCGCCGGGCCGGGAACGAGTTCCTCTTCCAGACCATGGCCGCCAGCAACATCGAGGTGCTCGACGAGGCGAAGGCCACGAAGATCGTCGTCACCTGCGCGCACTGCCTGAACACCCTCGCCAACGAGTACCCGCAGCTGGGCGGGAACTACCAGGTCGTGCACCACACACAGCTGCTCAACCGGCTGGTCCGGGAGGGCCGGCTAACCCCGGTGGCGCCCCCCGAGGGTGCCGCCGCCGAGCAGGTCACCTACCACGACCCGTGCTACCTGGGCCGGCACAACAACGTCTACGACCCGCCGCGGGAACTCATCGGCGCCCTCCCCGGCGTCGAGTTCACCGAGATGCCCCGGCACGGGTCGCAGTCGTTCTGCTGCGGTGCCGGAGGGTCCCGGATGTGGCTGGAGGAGACCATCGGCACCCGGATCAACGACACCCGGGCCCTCGAAGCCGTGGATACCGGGGCCGACACGATCGCCGCGGCCTGCCCGTTCTGCGTGACCATGCTCAGCGACGGGGTGACCGAGGCCCAGTCCCAGGGCAAGGCCGGTACGGACGTGCACGTCACCGACGTCGCCCAGCTGCTCCTCGACGCCGTGCACCGGGGTCAGGCCGACTGAACTGCCGCCCCGGCAGACGCACCGGGAACGTCGGGCCGGGCACCGGACCGGCGCGTTGCGCCCCGGGCCGGGCGCCGGACCGCGGGTCGGGCGCCGGGCCGCGGGTCGGCCCTCCGGAGACACCGGGCTACGCCCCTCCCGCTGCCGGGCCCGGCCCCCGCAGTGATAGGGATGACCCCGTGGCGAGCGTCAACGTACTGTCCCCGGTGTGGGAGACCCTGTCCGCGACCAGCCCGGCCCCGCCGGTGTGGGTCGTGCTCGGCGCGGCGGCCCTCGCCCTGTACGGCGTCGTCGACACGAAGACCTGGCGGACGACCCGGCATCTGGTCACCCTCGTGCACGAGGGCGGGCATGCCGTCATCGCCGTGGCCACCGGGCGGCAGCTGGACGGGGTGAAGCTGCGCGCGGACACCTCCGGGCTCACCCTGTCCCGCGGGAACCCCCAGGGGCTCGGGATGATCGCCACGGCCGCGGCCGGCTACCCGGGTCCCACCGCGCTCGGGCTCGTCGTCACCGTCGGCGTGGTCAGCGGCCACCTCGCGGCCACCTTGTGGGGCTGCGTGTTCCTCGTTGCCGCCTTCCTGGTGGTGATCCGTAACCTGTTCGGGGTGCTGTCGGTGCTGGTCACCGGGGCGATCCTGATTTCCGTCCCGATCTGGGCGCCGTCCGCGGTCCAGGCCGCGTTCGGCTACCTGCTCGCCTGGTTCCTGCTGCTGTCCGGTACCCGGCCGGTCCTCGAACTGCACCGGGAACGGCACGCGGTCACCGACGCGGACATCCTCGCCCGGCTCACCGGGGTGCCCCGCACCGGCTGGGTCGGGGTGTTCCTGCTCATCGCCGTCGGTGGGGCGGCCGCCGGGGGGTGGGCGCTGCTCGGCCCCACCGTGTGGGAGCGGCTACCGGGGTGACGGTCCGGGCTTCCCCGCCGCGCCGGCGACCACCGGTGCCGTGCGCCGGAGGTAGTCGCGTACCCCTGGCGAACGGTTCCGGGAAGGTCCGTTCCAGCTGGCTCAGGATCTTCTGCCGGCCCAACCGGTACGGGTCGTCGCGGAGCAGTTCCAGCTTGACGAACGGCAGCCCGCCGTCGAGGACGCAGTCCCAGAACACATGGGTCGGGTTCCACGGCGGACGCCGCGCGAGGACCTCCCGCCACTGGGCGTCCGAATGTGCCCCGCTGATCTTGCGGGCCCAGGCCGCCCGCTCCGGCTGGGAACGCAGCACCTTCTCGAAACGCCGCATCGCCCGGACGAACTGGGTCCGGTTGGGGTGCAGGAAGGCTCCCGGTCGCAGGCCGGCCCCCAGGAGCAGGCGGCTCAACCCCAGCTCGTAGCGGACGATGACGGACCGGCGATCCGAGATCGGGGTCATCTCCCGCCAGAACCCGGCCAGTTCGGGGCTGTCCAGTGCTGCCCGTTCGAACACCAGGAACCAGCTCTGCACATGCGGGGTGATCTCGTGGCTGGCCGTCATCCCCCAGAAGTCCGCC
Source organism: Kineosporiaceae bacterium (assembly GCA_037381765.1). Classification (GTDB taxonomy): domain Bacteria; phylum Actinomycetota; class Actinomycetes; order Actinomycetales; family Kineosporiaceae; genus JARRQM01. The sequence continues at coordinate 673 of JARRQM010000009.1, read as the reverse complement.
GGGCTGCCGGGGCCGGTCCGCAGGATCTCCGGCATCGGCCGCAGCGGGCCGACGACACTGTCGTTGGCGAGGAGGACCCGGTCGTACCCGGTCCAGTCGCCGACCGTGTCGAGACCGACCTTCCAACTGTAGAAGTCGTATCCGATGTTCTCCCGGACGATGAGTTCCCCGAGCCCCGCGAGTTCGCCCCGGTCGGGGCCGGCCAGGTCGGCCGTGCTCACGACGATCAGGCGGTCGACGGCGCCGGCGAGGTCCCGGACATAGCGCAGGACGTGCGGAGCCACCAGACCGTCCCGGTCGAAGTGGGAGAACACGGCAAGAGTTGACACGGTGCGTTCATCGGATGGCGCCCGCCGGTACCTGAGAACCGGTCGCGGTACGGACCGGCTCATCCGGACGGGCTCATCCGGACGGGCTCATCCGTTCGGCGCACCCCTCATCCTCTCGGCCCAGCGTGCCGATAGCGGGCGGGTGAGGCTCTTCGTTCTGACTCCCGCCGGCCGGGTGAGCGACCCGGCAGAGGCGCTGCACCAGCTCGTCCACGCGGCGAACGCCCTCGGCTTCGACGCCGCAACGGTGTACCTGCCGCCGGCCCGGGAAGGTCCGGGCGGGGCCCCGGCCCCGTCCCCGATCCCGCCCCCGTACCGGTCGTACCGGGTCGCTGTTGCCGGCG
>JARRQM010000008.1:0-12384 GCA_037381765.1 Kineosporiaceae bacterium | reverse complement strand
CCGGCCCCGCGCCCGCTCGGGGTCGCCGGGCAGGTGATCCCGTGGAACTTCCCGCTCCTCATGCTCGCCTGGAAGCTCGCGCCGGCGCTGGCCGCGGGGAACACGGTGGTACTCAAACCGGCGGAGACGACGCCGCTGACCGCGCTGCTGTTCGCGGAGATCTGTCAGCAGGCGGACCTGCCGCCGGGAGTGGTGAACATCCTCACCGGGGCGGGGGCGACGGGCGCGGCCGTGGTCGCCCACCCGGACGTGGACAAGGTGGCGTTCACCGGGTCGACGGAGGTGGGCCGGAGGATCGCCCGGTCGGTGGCGGGCACCCGGAAGAAACTCACCCTGGAACTCGGCGGGAAGGCCGCGAACATCGTTTTCGATGACGCCCCGATGGATCAGGCCGTCGAGGGCATCGTCAACGGGATCTTCTTCAACACCGGGCACGTGTGCTGCGCCGGGTCGCGGCTGCTGGTGCAGGAATCGGTGGCCGAGGAGGTCGTCGAACGGCTGCAGCAGCGCATGCGGACGCTACGGGTCGGCGACCCGCTGGACAAGAACACCGACGTGGGGGCGGTGAACTCGAAGGCGCAACTGGACCGGATCACCGAGATCGCCGCATCCGGGGACGCGCAGGGTGCGGTCCGTTGGGAGGCACCGTGCGCGCTGCCGGAGACCGGCTACTGGTTCGCACCGACGATCTTCACCGAGGTCTCCCCGGCGCACCGGATCGCCCAGGAGGAGATCTTCGGGCCGGTGCTGTCGATCCTCACCTTCCGCACCCCGGAGGAGGCGGTCGCGAAGGCGAACAACACCCCGTACGGGCTGTCCGCGGGCATCTGGACGGAGAAAGGGTCACGGATGCTGTGGATGGCGGACAAGCTGCGGGCCGGGGTGGTGTGGGCGAACACGTTCAACCGGTTCGACCCGACGAGCCCGTTCGGCGGGTACTCCGAGTCCGGGTACGGCCGTGAGGGCGGCCGGCACGGGCTGGCCGACTATGTGAAGGAGGCGTGAGCCGTGGCACGCACCCGTTCCCGAGCCGCGCAGCAGAAATCGGCGGCGGAGACGTCGGCTCCGCCGAAGAAGGCAGCGACACGGAAAGCAGCGGAGAAGAAGCCGCCAGCGGCTGCCGAGGCGGCGCCGGAGGCAACGTTCACCGTCCCGGATGACCTGGACGTTCCGGGGTCCGAGGCCGGGTCCGAGGCCGGAGCCGGCTCCGGGACCAGCACCGAGACCGGGACCGGAGCTGCCCCGGGTTCCGCGGCGGCGGGGGTACCGGGCCGGCGGGGCCGGCTCGGCGTGCGCAAGACGTACAAGCTGTACCTGGGCGGCGGGTTCCCGCGCAGCGAGTCGGGCCGCACCTACGAAGTGCGGGACGCGGCGGGGGCCTTCCTCGCGAATGCGGCGATGGCCTCGCGCAAGGACGCCCGGGACGCGGTGGTGGCGGCGCGGGCGGCGCAACCGGGGTGGGCGGGGGCGACCGCGTACAACCGGGGCCAGGTGCTGTACCGGGTGGCGGAACTGATGGAGGGCCGGCACGCCCAGTTCACCGACGAGGTGGCGGCGGCGGAGGGCCTGTCCCGGGAGGCATCCGCCGCAGTCGTCGACGCGGCCATCGACCGGTGGGTCTGGTACGCGGGCTGGACGGACAAGATCGCCCAGGTGGCGGGAGCGGCGAACCCGGTGGCGGGCCCGTACTTCAACATGTCGGTGCCGGAACCGACCGGTGTGGTGGCGGTCCTCGCCCCGCAGGGCAGCAGCCTGCTCGGCCTGGTCAGCGTGATCGCCCCGGTGATCGCCGGTGGGAACGCCGCCGTCGTGCTCACCTCGCAGGCCCGACCGCTGCCGGCGGTGACCCTGACCGAGGTGCTGGCCACCTCGGACGTACCGGGCGGGGTAGTGAACATCCTCACCGGGGTGACCGCGGAGGTCGCCGGCTGGCTGGCCTCCCACGAAGACGTCGACGCCCTCGACTTGGCGGGGGCCGCCGGCGCTGACGGCGTGGACTGGGGTGAGCTGGAGTCGGCCGCCGCAGGCACCTTGACCCGGGTGGTCCGGCCCGCCGGTTCGGGTTCCGCCGCGGACACCGACGGCGCCGTCGAACCCGACTGGGCCGCCCCGCCGGACGGCCCGAAACGGATCCTCGCCTTCCAGGAGACGAAAACCATCTGGCACCCCAAGGGCCGCTGACCTCAACTGGACCCCGGCAAGGGGCTCTGACCAGGGTCGGAGTACTGGTGCTGGCGGACACAAGCCCTCGGGGTCGGCCACTCTCATGGGCCCCGGATGCGCCCCGACGGGGGGACCCGTGAAGCGATGGTGGGCGAGGGATCACGGGGCGGTGGTCGGGTTGGTGCGGGCGGCGTTCCTCGATCTGCGCGGGTCGGCATACCGACGGCGGCACCAGGCAGTTCCGCCCGAGTGCCCCGGGTACCGCCCAGATGCCGCGCAGCGTCGAAGCGGCATTCGATGACAGGTTCAGGGGCCTCCGGGGGAGAGTTGGCTCCCGCACCTCAACGCACTCATCGGTGCTGGCAGAGCAAAGGACCCGCAGCAGAGGTCAGAAACCGGTCCGCCTCCGTCGGGTCCATGGCCGTCCGGGTCAATACCCGGAGCCGCACCATCCGCCGACAAGTTCGCCGACCGGAGTCCAGCCCCCGGCCCCGGCCCTCACGGAACGGACAGTTCCTGCACCCCAGCCGAATCCAGCACCCGCCAGTACCGGGCCAGGTCGCTGCGCCGGGGCGTGAGCAGATCACGGGCACAGATCCGGGTGCCCCGCTTCTCGAACTCCACGACCCGCACGCGCACATCCGGGTCGATGCCGAGCAACCAGGTGGCGAGACGGTGCAGTTGCTCGTCGGAGTCGTTGATCCCCGGGATGAGTAGCAGCCGCACCTCGTGCAGCAGCCCCCGGGCGGACAGGTTGACGGCGCTGTCCAGCACCCGCGTATTCGACCGCCCGGTGAGCACGATGTGCCGGTCCTCGTCCAGAGCCTTCACGTCGAGCAGCACCCCGTCCAGCAGCGGGGCCAGCGCCTCCCACAAGGCCGGGTCGACATCCCCGTTCGTCGCCAGGAACCGGGTCAACCGGGCGGTCCGCGGATCGTCACGGAGCCGGGTGAGCAGGGCGAGCAAGAAGTCCGGTTGCACCGTCGGCTCCCCGCCGGAGATCGTCACCCCGGACAGGAACGGGACGTCCGCGGCGATCGGCTCGATCACCTCGGCCACCGAGACCGGCAGCATCCCCCGAGGAGACCTCGGCATGAGCAGGGGGCCACTGCAGGCCAGACAATCGAACTGGCAACCCTGCAGGTAGAGAAGGTGCCGCCAGCCGGGGCCGTGCCCCGTCGCGAAAACCGTGCGGCCTCCGAGCATGCCGGTAACCGCTTCGGGGGCAACAGTGCCACCGACGCGGATCGGGATCTCGGGCAAGCGGATACCGTTCGCCGCATCGGAGCCAATCGGCTCGATGGGCGACGGTGCCCGAAATGCCTCTGCGGACGGGCTCACTTGCGTACGCCCTGCCGCCCCCAGGCAGCGTGCATGTGCGCAATGTACGTTCCGTGCCGGAACGACCGCACGGGCCTTTCGTCCCCGCTTGGGAACGCCGCCGGGGACCGCCGGGGTCGCGCGGCGCCGAAGCGGCGTCGTAGCGGCGTTCGCCGGCAGGTTCTCAGTGCTCGACGTCGACGCCGAGCGCGAGACGCGCCTCCAACGCCGCGTACCCCGGTTTGACCACGGTCTCGATGAGCGCGAGCCGCTCATCGAACGGGATGAAGGCGCTCTTCAACGCGTTGATGGTGACCCAGCGCAGGTCCCCCAGACTCCAGCCGGCCTCCTCCACCAGCCGGGTCATCTCCGTGGTCATCGACGTGTTCGACATGAGCCGGTTGTCGGTGTTCACGGTGACCCGGAAACGCAGGTCCTTCAGCAAGGTGATCGGGTGCTCGGCGATGCTCTTCGCCGCGCGGGTGTGCACGTTGCTCGTCGGGCACAGCTCCAGCGGGATCCGGGCGTCCCTGATCCAGGAGGCGAGCCGCCCCAGCCGGGCCCGGACCGGACCGTCGGACCCCGCGTCGGACAACACCTCGATGTCGTCGACCACCCGCACCCCGTGCCCGAGCCGGTCGGTACCGCATACCTGGACCGCCTCCCAGATACTCGGCAGGCCGAACGCCTCCCCCGCGTGGATCGTCACGTGGAAGTTCTCCCGGTGCAGGTACTCGAACGCGTCCAGGTGCCGGGACGGCGGGAACCCGGCCTCCGCCCCGGCGATGTCGAACCCGACCACCCCGTCGTCCCGGTGCCGCACCGCGAGTTCGGCGATCTCCATGCTCCGGGCCGCATGCCGCATCGCCGTGAGCAGGGTGACGATCCGGATCTGCCGCCCCGCGGCCGCCACCTCGGCAACCCCCGCGGCGAACCCTTCCTGAACCGCCTCGACGACCTCGTCCATACTCAGCCCGGCGGCGAGATGCTGTTCGGGGGCGTAGCGCAGCTCCGCGTACACCACCCCGTCGGCGGCGAGGTCGACCGCGCTCTCCCGGGCCACCCGGACGAGGTCCTCCCGCCGCTGCATGACGGCGACCGCGTGCCCGAACGTCGCGAGATAGTCGACGAGCGAACCCGAGTCCGCATTCGTGTGGAACCAGGTCGCCAACTCCGCTGGATCCACCGCCGGCAGTTCGTGCCCGATCTCCGCGGCGATCTCGGCCACCGTCGCCGGCCGCAGCCCCCCGTCGAGATGGTCGTGCAGCACAGCCTTCGGCGCGGCAGCGACGAGGTCGGCCCCCGGTACGGGGGCCCCGGGAACGGTGGACGTAGTCACGGCGGCAGCCTAGTGAGCGCGGTCCTGCCCGGCACCGCGGACACGGGCCGGACGCGTACCCGAAATGGCGTCCCCGGAGCGGCAGGGGGTCACGTAGCGGGCGACGAACAGCGGGTTCAGGCGATCCGGTCGAGGACCAGCGGGCCGGTCGCCGGACGCGACCCGTCCGGGGCGACCTCGAAGGCCCCGGCGAGGTCGGCCAGCGCTGCCGGGAACCGTTCCGGGGTGTCCGTGTGCAAGGTGAGCAGCGGCTGGCCGCCGCGCAGTACGGCCCCCGGCTTCGCGTGCAGCACGATCCCGGCGCCGGCCTGCACGGGATCCTCCCGGCGGGTCCGCCCGGCGCCGAGCCGCCAGGCGGCGACCCCGACGGCGAGGGCGTCGAGGCGGGTGAGTACCCCGTCGGCCGGGGCGAGCAGCACCTCGGTGTGCGCGGCCCGGGGCAGCGGGGCATCCGGGTCCCCGCCCTGGGCGGTGACCATCCGGCGCCACACGTCCATGGCGGCACCGTCGCGCAGCCGGTCCGCCGGGTCGGCACCGTCGACCCCGGCCGCCGCGAGCATCTCCCGGGCCAGGGTGACGGTCAGTTCGACGACGTCCGGCGGCCCGCCACCGGCCAGCACCTCCACCGCCTCGGTGACCTCAAGGGCGTTGCCGACGGTGCGCCCCAGCGGCGTCGACATGTCGGTGAGCAGGGCGACGGTGCGTACCCCGGCGTCGGTGCCGAGGTCGACCATCACCCGGGCCAGTTCGGTCGCGTCCTCGCGGGTCTTCATGAAGGCCCCGGACCCGACCTTCACGTCGAGGACGAGCGCCCCCGTGCCCTCGGCGATCTTCTTGCTCATGATCGAGCTCGCGATCAGCGGGATGGCCTCGACCGTGCCGGTGACGTCGCGCAGGGCGTACAGCTTGCGGTCCGCCGGGGCGAGGCCCGCCCCGGCGGCGGCGACGACGGCCCCGACCTCGCTCAGCTGGTCGAACAGGGCGGGGACGGGCAGGTCGGCCCGCCACCCGGGGATGGATTCCAGCTTGTCCAGGGTCCCCCCGGTGTGCCCGAGTCCGCGCCCGGACAGCTGCGGGACGGCCGCCCCGCAGGCCGCGACGAGCGGGGCCAGCGGGAGGGTGATCTTGTCGCCGACCCCGCCGGTGGAGTGCTTGTCCGTGGTGGGCCGGTCCAAGGTGCCGAAGTCCATCCGGTCACCGGATGCGATCATCGCCGACGTCCAACGGGCCACTTCGCGCCGGGTCATCCCGTTCAACAGGATCGCCATGGCGAGGGCGGACATCTGCTCCTCCGCCACGACCCCCCGGGTGTAGGCGTCGACGACCCAATCGACCTGGGCGTCGCTCAGCTCCCCACGGTCCCGTTTGACCCTGATGACATCGACTGCGGCGAACGGTTCCGGTTCCACGAGCGCAGCCTAACCAGCGGGAGCCGGACGGGGCCGCCCGGGCGGGAGGCGAGTCACCGCGCGCCGTGGCGGGGTGCCTCTCGGACACCGACGGAACGCGGGACGTCGAGGAGCCGTGACGCCGGGAACCGAGGGGAGGAACACCCAACCGTGGGGTTCCCCGCGGTGCACCCGCCGGGCGGGCGGCTCTTCCGCCAGGACGGCAACGACTCCGGTTGCGATGGTGGCGGCGACCACCACGACGACATGTCGCTGTGTCCGGGGGAAGGGATGAACGGCGGGGCCGGCGGTGGGCCCGGTGGCGCGGACCCCTGGTCGTGCGGCTTACCGGGCCCGGCCGCGACGGAGCGCGACGAGGGCCGCACCGGTGCCGAGGATGAGGGTGAGCGGGGAGTACAGGGCGAGGTCAGCGTGCAGGTAGTCGAGAGGCGTCGCCCGGTCGAGCCCGCCGGCGAGTTCCGTCCCGGAGAGGACGAACCCGGAAATCCCGCGGACCAGCAGAACCCCGGCCACCACCCGGACCCCCCAGCGGTGCACCCATGCGGGACCGACCCGGGGCGACCATTCCGCCCCCGCCGCGACGAGGTACGCCGCGGCGGCGAGGAGCCCGGCCACCACAAGGCTCAGCAGTGGCGCGGGAGCCCGGTCCTCGGTGACCCCGACGACGACCCGGGCCATGGTCTCCCGGTCGGGGAGAGGCCACGGGGAGACGGCCCAGACCGCGTGCAGGACCCCGATCCCGGCGAGGGTGAGCGCGGTCACCGCGCCGGGCCACCAGCGCCCGACCGCATGCGAATCCTGTGCCGGAACCGCCACGACAGTCCTCCCTCGAACCCGTTACCCGAATGCGCCGGACGCGACGCTGCCGGACCCGGAACCGCTCCCCGCGCCGCGTCCTGACGTGCGCTGTTGTGTGCTATCGCACCCCACGAACCGCACCATACACCCCTGTACGGTTTTCCGTACAGTACTGTACGGAACATGGCTTCCAGGCGGTTGACCCCGCAGGACTGGGCGATGGCCGCACTGCACGCGCTGGCTCGCGGCGGCCTTCCGGCGATCTCCGTCGAGGCCCTGGCCAGGGAACTCGGTGCCACCCGGGGCAGCTTCTACTGGCATTTCGCCAACCGGGACGCCGTCGTCACCGCCGCCCTGCAGCTGTGGCAGCGGGAAGCCACCGAATCGGTGATCGCCGGTCTGGGGGCGGAGCCGGACCCGGGGCTGCGGCTGAGACGGCTCATCGAATTCGCCGTCACCGTCGACCCGATCGCCGGTCTCGAACCCGCACTCACCGCACACGCCCGGCACCCGGCAGTGGCCCCAGTACTCCGGGACGTCACCGAGGCCCGGATCGGTTTCCTCACCGGGTGCTACCGCGAGCTCGGGTCTTCCCCCGCTGAGGCCCGCCGCCGGGCCGTCGTCGCCTACGCGGCCTACCTCGGCTGGCTCGACCTGCGCGCACTCGGCGGGGATGATCTCCCCGAGGTCGCCACGCAGGGCCAGGACGCCCACGCCGCACTCGATGAACTCGTCGAGACCCTGCTACCTCCGGGAACGAACCACCCGACGCGGCCGGGAGAAGGGGACCGGTCGGACGGATCCGGGGTGGCGGATCGGGACCGGAAGGCCCGTACGGACCGGACCGGACGGAGCTGACCGGACGGAGCTGATCGGGCCTCCCGGGGCCGTGGCTACGTCCCGCGGGCCAGGTCGTCCGGACCGAAGGCGTCGGGCAGCAACCGGGACAGCGGGACCGGACCGCGTGCGGTGTCCACCAGAACCTCGGACCCGCCGTGCTCGTACAACAGCTGCCGGCACCGCCCGCACGGCATCAGCGCCTCCCGGTCCGGGCCCACGCAGGCGACGGCGAGGAGCCGGCCGCCCCCGGTGGCGTGCAGGGCCGAGACCATGCCGCATTCCGCGCAGAGCCCGAGGCCGTAGGAGACGTTCTCCACGTTGCACCCGGTGACCACCCGGCCGTCGTCCACCAGCCCGGCGGCCCCCACCGGGAAACCGCTGTACGGGGCGTAGGCGTGGGACATCGCTTCGCGGGCCGCCTCCGTCAGGGACGCCCAGTCCACCGTCGGGTCACTGCTCTCCGCCATCTCCGGTCCCTCCCCTGGCAGCATCGACGTGGAACTCGACGACACGCTCTCTAGTGTCCGCCGCCTTTCCGGTAGATCTGGCCGTCCGCCTTCGGCATCCGCAGCCGCTGGCTCGCCAGGGCGAGCACGAACAGCGTCGTCAGGTACGGCGTCATGAAGGTGACCTGGCCCGGAAGACTGTCGGTGGTGAGGTAGAGCGCGAGTGCTGCGGCGGCGCCGGTGAGGGCGGTGGCCGCGACCACCCAGCGCCGGCGGGTTCCCTGCAGGACGGCGAGGGCGATGAGCCCGAGGGCGAGCAGGAGGAGCAGGGCGTGCACGGCTTCGGCGTTGCGCAGTTGCAGGGCGTCGGTGTAGCCGAACAGGGCCGCGCCGGAGAGCAGCCCGCCGGGCCGCCAGTTACCGAAGATCATGGCCGCGAGCCCGATGAACCCGCGGCCACCGGTCTGCCCCTCACGGTAGATGCTGGCCGCGACGACGGCGAGGTAGGCCCCGCCGAACCCGGCGAGCCCCCCGGAGATCGTCACCGCGATGTACTTGTACCGGGAGACGTTGACCCCGAGGGTTTCCGCGGCGTACGGCTCCTCCCCGCAGGAACGCAGCCGCAACCCGAACGGGGTGCGCCAGAGCACCCAGCCGGTCACCCCGACGAGGGCCAGGGCGAGCACGGTGACCAGGGAGATCCCCGTACTGAGGCCGCGCAGCAGGCCGGCGAGGTCGGAGATGAGGAACCAGTGCCGTTCCTCGACGCCACGGAGCAGGGCACCGACCCCGGGGATGGACACCGTGCCGGGGGCCCGGATCTGCGGCGACTGGGTCTTGCCCCCGCCGGGGGTTCCGGTGAACACGACGGAGGCGAGGAACTGGGTCACTCCCATCGCGAGAAGGTTGATCGCCACCCCGGAGACGATGTGGTCGACCCCGAAGGTGACCGTGGCGACCGCGTGCAGCAACCCGCCGAGCGCGCCGAGCCCGATCCCGGCGAGCAGACCCGCCCACGGCCCGTGCTGCCAGCCGATCCAACCGGCCCCGAAGGTGCCGAGGATCATCATCCCTTCGAGACCGATGTTCACCACTCCGGCCCGTTCCGACCACAGGCCGCCGAGTGCGGCCATGCCGATCGGCACGGCCAGGCCGAGGGCGGCCCCGACGGTCCCGGAGGAGGTGAGGTCGTCGGCGCCGGACACCGTCCGGACGAGGGCGGCGGCGACGATGACCCCGGTGGCGACGAGGAGCAGGCCCCGCCCGGGGATCCCGTGGCGTGTCTTCGCCGGACGCGCCGGACCGTCCGAGGAGGTGTCGTCCAGGGGCGTGCTGTCCGGGGACGGGCCGGCCGTCGAGGTCGCGCTCATGCCGGGGCCCCTTCCGTGGCGGCCGGATCCGGTGTGGTCCGGCCGAGTTCGCGTCCGACGGCCTGCTGTTCTGCCCGCACCCGGTAGCGCCGGACGATCTCGTAGGCGACGACGACGGACAGGACGATCACGCCTTCGGTGATGAACACGACTTCCTTGGCCACCCCGGCCAGCTGGAGGATGGTCACCGAGTTGTCGAGGAAACCCCACAGCAACGCGCCGAAGGCGATCCCGACCGGGTGGTTGCGACCGAGCAGGGCGATCGCGATCCCGGTGAATCCGAGCCCGACCGGGAAGTCCAGTGCGTAGGTGTAGGAGGAGCCGAGCAGCTGCGGCATCCCGATCAGCCCGGCAACGCCGCCGCTGAGCAGCATGCTCACGATGACCATCCGGCGGACGCTGACCCCGCTGGCCACCGCCGCCGGCTCGTTGGCCCCGGTGGCCCGCAGATCGAAACCGAACCGGGTGCGGCTGAGCAGGAACCAGTACCCGAGCCCGACCGCGACGGCGAGGACGACCAGGCCGTACACCTTCAGCGGGGAGCCGGACACCAGGTCCAGGCCCGGGACCTGGCCGCTGGCCGGGATCGGCCGGGTGCCGATGTTGTTCGATCCGGCGGTGGCCACGGCGAGCCGCCCCGGGGCGAGCAGGTAGCCGATGATCCCGGTGGCGATGTAGTTGAGCATGATCGTCGAGATCACTTCGCTGACCCCGCGGGTGACCTTGAGGAAGGCGGCGAGGGCGGCCCACAGGGCGCCGACGGCGACGGCCGCGATCAGGATCACCCCGACGTGCAGGATGGGGCTCAGGGTGAGCCAGCCGCCGAGGCTGGCGGCGAGCATGGCGGCGAGCCGGTACTGGCCGTCCACCCCGATGTTGAACAGGTTCATCCGGAACCCGCTCGCCACCGCGACCGCCGCGAAGTAGTAGGTGGTCGCCGAGTTGAGGATGAGTGCCTGGGTGCGGGGCCGGGACGCGTAGTCGAGCATCTGTTGCAGGTCGTCGAGCGGCGAAGTGTTGCTCGCGAGCAGCACCAGCGTGGTGACGACCAGCGAGAACGCGAGGGCCAGCGCGGGTGCGGCGAGCGCCAGCCCGATCCTGCGCAGGACGGTCATCACCGGTTCCCTTCCTCGTCGGGTCCGGCGGCTCCGGTCATCGCCGAGCCGAGGTCTTCGGGGGTGACCGTCGCCGGGTCGTCGTCCGCGACGATCCGCCCCCTCAGGATCACTTGGAGCGCATCCGACAGGCCGATCAGCTCGTCGAGATCGGCGCTGATCAGCAGGACGGCGAGGCCCTGGGCGCGGGCGGCCCGGAGCAGGTCCCAGATCGCGGACTGGGCGCCGACGTCGACCCCCCGGGTCGGGTGGGCGGCGATGAGCAGTCGGGGTTCCCCGCTCATTTCCCGCCCGACGAGGAGTTTCTGCTGGTTCCCGCCGGACAGTGCCGAGGCCAGGACGTCGACCGATGGGGTACGCACGTCGTAGTCGCGGACGATCCGCTCGGTGTCCGCGCGGGCACCGGAACGGTTGATGAGCCCGTGCCGGACGTTCGGCGGCCGGGTCTGGTGGCCGAGGATCCGGTTCTCCCACAGCGAGGATTCGACGAGTAGCCCGGACCGGGTGCGGTCCTCGGGGATGAAGCCGATCCCGGCCTCGCGCCGACGGCGGGTGTTCCAGCCGGTGATGTCCTCCCCGCCGAGCCGGACGGTTCCGGCGGCGGCGGCGCGGATCCCCATCACCGCCTCGACGAGTTCGGCCTGGCCGTTGCCTTCGACCCCGGCGATGCCGAGTACCTCACCGGCCCGGATCCGCAGGGTCACCCCGTCGACCACGGACCGACCGTCCGCGGTGGTCACGGTCAGTCCGTCGAGGTCAAGCACGACCTCGTCGGTCACCGTGGATTCGGCGGTCTGCGGTGAGGGGAGTTCGCTACCGACCATGAGTTCGGCGAGCTGGCGGGCGGTGACGTCGGCCGGGTCCACCGTGCCGACGGTCGTCCCGCGGCGGATCACGGTGATCTCGTCGGCGACCGAGAGCACCTCGTCGAGCTTGTGCGAGATGAAGATCAAGGAAAGCCCCTCACCGCGCAGTTCGCGGAGGGCGTCGAAGAGTTCGTCGACCTCCTGCGGCACCAGGACGGCGGTCGGCTCGTCCAGGATGAGGGTGCGGGCGCCCCGGTAGAGCACCTTGAGGATCTCCACCCGCTGGCGTTCCCCCACGCCGAGGTCCTCGATGAGGGCGTCCGGGTCGACGTTGAGACCGTAGCGCCGGCCCAGTTCGACGATGCGTTCCCGGGCGGTCCTGGTGTCCAGGCGCAGGCCCCGGCGGGGTTCCGCGCCGAGCACGATGTTCTCCAGCACGGTGAAGTTGTCCGCGAGCATGAAGTGCTGGTGGACCATGCCGATGCCGGCGGCGATCGCGTCGGACGGAGAGTGCAGCACGACGGCCCGGCCGTCGACGGTGATCGTCCCCTCATCCGGACGGTGCATCCCGTAGAGGGTTTTCATCAAGGTGGACTTCCCGGCCCCGTTCTCGCCGACGATGGCGTGCACGGTGCCGCGGGCCACGGTGATGTCGATGTCCCGGTTGGCCACGACGCCGGGGAAGCGCTTGGTGATCCCGCGCAGTTCGATGGCGGGGACGGGGGCCGGACTGTCGTCGTCGGTGCTGATGGTGCACCTCCGGTGCGGGGCGGCGGTG
>JARRQM010000007.1:0-14507 GCA_037381765.1 Kineosporiaceae bacterium | reverse complement strand
CCGCACCAGCGGAACGGGGGTGTCATTAATCACCCCGGGGATGCGGCCCGCGGGGGTGGGTCGGGGCCGGGTCCGACCCGGTCAGCGGGCCGGCGACGGCCTCATCCGCCGGGGTGGGTTCACGGCCCCGGGGGCGGCTGCCGTCCCCGACGCCGGTGAGGGCGAGGACGCACCCGCCCGGGAGGCGCTCCGTGCTTCCGGTGAGCACCTCGACGGCGACCCCGACCTCGAAGGCGGCATGGATGAGCGCCCAGTGCGCGGCCCGGCTGCGCGGGACGGTGCGGCGTACCTGGGTGGCGACGGCGAGCCCGTCGAGCATCGCGGCGATCCGTTCCGCGCTGTGCACCGGGTCGGGGCAGCGGAACTCTCCGGCGACCACCCCCTCGGTGATCACCACGGCGATGGCGTCCTGCCAGCGCTGGTCCACCCGGCGGCAGGCCACGCGCAGTTCCGGGCAGCGCAGTGCCTCCCCCCAGGATTCGATGTCGAGGGTCCATCCGGGGGAGGTGTCCCCGGTCGGCCCGTACAGCCGCAGTACCGAACGCAGCCTGCGGGCGGCCGTCCCGCGGGAACGCACCGCCCGGTCCAGGCGGGCCAGATCGTGTTCGGCCGCGGCCAGGAGCGCTTCGGACAGCAGACGGTCCTTCGTGGCGAAGTGGTAGAAGACGAGGGAGGTGCTCACGCCGAGACGTTCGGCGACGTCGGCGACCCGGGTGCGGGCCAGTCCGCGGCGCCGCACCACCTCGATGGCCGAGCGGAGGATCTCCTCGCGCCGCTCTTCCCCGACCCGTCGTGCCATATACCGAGCGTAGTGGATCACTAGCCCGGTGGAGTCACCGCTGGGTTGACGGGTGGACGACGCGAGAAGGCCGGAGTCAGCCCCGTTCCAGCACGGCGGACCCGCCCGGTGCGGTCCACTCAGGTGATCGACCGTCCCCGACCGTCAAGCCGTCCCCCCGGGAACCCGACCATTCTCCTGCCGCGGAAGGTGTCCGTGCCGCGGGCCGGTTCACCTGTGGAGGTCCGATGCGCCCGACGCGCACCCTGGGTGGGAAGTTCGTGATCACCCTGCTGATCCTCGACGTCATCCTGATCGGCGTCGGATTGGTCAACCTGAGCACGCTGTCCCAGCTGCGAGACCGGGCCGACGCCGTGAACAGCCGCGACCTCACCCCGCTCACCCACCTGCGCGCGGCGCAGAACGCCGACCACGGCGCGGTGATCAGCGGATTCGCCGCCGCCCAGACGAATAACCGGACGGTCGCCGAAGAACTGCTCGCCAGCTCCACCGACTACCGGAACACCGCCGAACAGGAACTCCAGCTCACCGTGCAGACCACCCCGGAGGAGCTGCGGGCCCAGGCCGAGGACCTCGTCACGACCTACCAGGACTTCATCGCCGCGGACGAGGCCTACAAGGCGGGTGCGACCGGCCCGGACGCCCGTGCCCTCGCCGATCGCGGCAGCGACCTGTTCGCGGAGACCGAGGCGTCCTTCGATGGACTCGCCGCGGCCTTCGTCGCCGACGCGGCGGCCCAACGCCGCATCGTGTCCTCGGAGTACCGCCGGGCGGTCGGCCTGACCACGGTGATCGTCGGCTTCGCCCTGCTACTCAGCCTGATCATCGGCATCCTGCTGGTGCGCTCACTGAACCGGCGCACCGCCGCGGTGTTGTCCGCCCTCGACGCCGTCGCCCAGGGTGACCTCACCCGAACCGCCGAGATCGACGGAGAGGACGAGATCGCCCGGATGGCCAAGGCCATCAACCGCGGTCTCGCCTCCACCCGGTCCGCCCTGTCCGAGGTGAACGGTTCGGCGACCCGGCTGGCCAGCTCCGCCGCCGGGTTGAGCACCACCGCGGACCGGACCGCGCAGTCGGTCACCCAGGCCACCGACGCCGTCGAGGCGGTCGCGACGAACGCCGACTCGGTGGCCCGCACCGTGGACGACGTCGCCACCTCGACGGTCGAACTCGGCACGTCCATCCGGGAGATCTCCACCAGCGCACAGGAGGCCGCCCGGGTCGCCGGACAGGCCGTCGGTGTCGTCGAGACCACGAATGCGACGATCGGCCAGCTCGGTCACAGTTCCGAGGAAATCGGCAACGTGATCCAGGTGATCCAAGCGATCGCCGCGCAAACCAGCATGCTCGCCCTGAACGCGACGATCGAGGCGGCCCGGGCCGGGGAAGCCGGGCGCGGATTCGCCGTGGTCGCCAACGAGGTGAAGGACCTCTCCCGGGAAACCGCGGAAGCCACGGACAACGTGATCAGCCGGGTGCAGGCGATCCAGCAGGACGCCGACGGCGCGGTGCGGGCGATCGCCGAGATCGGCGAGATCATCCAACAGATCAACTCCTTCCAGGGCAGTATCGCCGCCGCGGTGGAAGAGCAGAGCGTCACCGCTGACTCGATCAGTGCGAGCATCCGGGAGGCCCAAACGGTCACCCAGGAGATCGCCCGGACGATCGAGGGAGTGGCCGGAGCGTCACAGAGCAGCGGCCAATCGGTGTCGGCGACCCGGGACCTCGCCAGTGAGATCGCCGGAATGGGCGACCAACTGCACGAAGTCGTCGGAGGTTTCCAGCTCTGACCCGCCCCGGCGCGCGGTGGGTCAGCTCGCGGCGACGACGACCCCGGTCAGCGCCAGCTGAGCGAGGGCCACCGGGACCAGAACGGCCCAGGCGAACCGCTGCAGCTGGTCCTCGCGCAGCCGCGGCCAGGCCACCCGCACCCAGATCACCAGCACGGCCACGGCACCGACCTTGAGCAGGGTCCACACCGGGCCGAGCACCCCGGAGAACGGACCCTGCCAGCCGCCGAGGAAGAGCACCGTGGTCAACCCGGCGAGGACGACGATCCCCGCGTACTCGGAGAGCAGGAAGAGCGCGAAACGCAGCCCGCTGTACTCGGTGAACGGGCCGACGACGAGTTCGGATTCGGCCAACGGCATGTCGAACGGCGGGCGCTGCAGTTCGGCGAGCCCGGCGGTGAGGAAGACGAACAGGGCCGGTGCCTGCCAGAGCAACCACCAGGGTCGCCACTCGTGCACGATCCCGGTGAGCGACAGGGTGCCCGCGGCCATCGCCACACTGCTCGCGGCGAGCACCACCGGCAGCTCGTAGGCGAGCAGCTGCGCGGCCGAACGCATCGCGCCGAGAAGGGCGTACTTGTTCGCCGAGGCCCAGCCGCCCATCAGGGAGCCCAGCACCCCGACGGCACTCGCCGCGAGCACGAACAGCAACCCGGCGTCGAGGTCGGCGGCCACCCAGGTGTCCGACAACGGCAGGGCCGCCATCGCCACCATGTACGGGACGAGCGCGACGGCCGGGGCGATCCGGAACACCCCCCGGTCGGCGGCAGCCGGGGTGATCGTCTCCTTCTGGGCGAACTTCACGCCGTCGGCGACCAGCTGCGCCCAGCCGTGGAAGCCCCCGGCGTACATCGGACCGAGCCGGCCCTGCATATGCGCCATCACCTTGTGCTCGGTCTGCCCGACGACGAGCGGGAACACCAGGAACGCGGCCATCACCGCAAGGGCCCGCGCCACGAGGCCGAGCAGGGTGCCGGCGTCCATCCCCAGGTCAATCATCGGCGGACCCTCCAGCGGGATTCGCCCCGGCAGCGGCGTCGGGGGCGGCAGGTTCCGGTAGCCGCGGGCCCCAGGTCTGCGGATCGGGGACGCCGGGCGGTTGCACCTTCTTCCGGGACGGACCGGACCCGTGCGCCTCCCCCGGTTCCTTCCCGCCCGGCCACGGCTTCACCGCCCGGGCCGCGAGGACGAACGACTTGCGCAGCGGAGTTCCCTCGAACCCCTCCGGGAGCAGCAGGGGACGTAACGGCAGCCCCGACCCGTCGTCGAACCCGTCGAAGGTGACCCCGAACATCTCGTGGGTCTCCCGCTCGTGCCAGGCGGCCCCGGCCCACACCCCGGTGATGCTGTCGACGTGCAGGTCGGCGTCGGGGACCCGGGTGCGCAACAGGATCCGCCGGGATGGCCGGGCGGAATCGGACACGTGCGCGACCACGTCGACGCCGGGCAGGTCACCGTCGGGTTCGTCCACCGCGGACAGCCAGTCGAAGAAGTCCAACCCGGCGCCGTCCCGCAGGTACCCGGCGGCCTCCTGCCAGCGCCCGCGGGGCACGTCCAGGCAGCCCGTGCCCGCGCCGTCGGCGGAGGCGACGACGCCGTCCCCACCGAGGGCCAGGACAGCCTGCTCGGCAGGTCCGGCAGGTCCGGCGGATCCGGCAGTGTCTGCCGGCTGCGCGGTCGTCCCGCTCATCGTGCGGCCTCCTCACGGAAGGGCAGGGGCCCGGCGGATCCGGCGGCGATCGCCCCCGCGGTCACCGCGCGGTGCTCGCCCCGGCCGAGAGCGGTGCGCTCGGGGAGGACCAGGTCGCGGGTGAGCGCCGCGACGTCGGCGCCCCGGCGACGGCGCGGACCGCGGTACCGCTCACGTAGGTTCTCCTCGGAGATCCGTTCCTGCAGTTTGACGATGCCCTGCAGCAGGGCCTCCGGCCGCGGGGGGCAGCCGGGAACGTACACGTCGACAGGGATGATCTGGTCGACGCCCTTGGTCACGCAGTAGGAATCCCAGTAGGGGCCGCCGGAGTTGGCACAGGACCCGAACGAGATCACGTACTTCGGTTCGGCCATCTGCTCGTACAGCCGGCGCAGTGCCGGGGCCATCTTGTCGGTGACCGTCCCGGAAATGACCATCAGGTCGGCCTGCCGGGGCCCGTTGGCGAACGGGATGACCCCGAGACGGATGAAGTCGTGCCGGGCCATACTCGCCGCGATGAACTCGATCGCGCAGCAGGCCAGCCCGAAGTTGAACACCCACAGGCTGTACCGGCGCCCCCAGTTGAGCACCAGGCGCAACGGGTAGGGGGCGGCCTGCTGCAACGGGCCGACCGTCGGCATGCCGAGGGAGACCGAACCCGTGCCGGCCGGAACGGCGGGTACGGGGGTGTCGTCCTTGCTCATCGCCGTCCCGTCTGCGTCGCGGCCGCGCTGCGGCCCGCCTCGGTACTCCAGTACAGCGCCCCGCGCCGGGCGGCGTGCAGCAGCCCGAGAGCGAGCACGCCGAGGAACACGGCCATCTCCGCGAGGGTGGCCCAGCCGAGCCGGTCGACGACGGTCGCCCAGGGAAACAGGTACACCGCATCCACCGCGAAAATCACGTAGAGGTACGCGTACAGGTAGTAGCGCACATGCGACTGGGCCCAGCCCTGCCCGACCGGGTCGACCCCGCTCTCGTAGGTGGTGAGCTTCTCCGCGCGGAGTACCCGGGGGCGCAGCAGCCAGTTGGCAGCCATGGCCACGGCGAAGAAGAGCGCACCGCCGACGGCTACGGCGAGGACGACCACCCAAGGCTGGGCCTGGGACACCGGGGACGCCGCGACCGGCAGCATGCCGGCAGGGATCAGGAAGGTTGCGGCCACATGGTGACTCTAGTGCGCATCGCCGCTGCTGGCTGCGTGTCCGAGTTCACGTCGCGTGCCGCGGATCGGGCTCCGCCGCAGCGCTACCCTACGCATCCGGGAGCGGGCCGCCCCGGACCTGGTGCACGGGGCCGCGGACCGGCCGCGCCGGATCCGGCTCAGGTCTGCACATCCACCTCGTGCACCGTGCCGACGCTGCCGTCCTCACCCAGCCACACCCCGCTGGCCTGCAGCTGCCCGAGGGGACGCCCCTCACCCCCGCTCCCCTCAGCCAGGGTGAAGGGCGTCCCGACGTTGGCCAGGCCGATCGCCCCGACGCCGCGGTCTGCCAGAGTGGCCAACGTCTGTGTGGTGCCCTGCCACAGCCGGAGCTGGGAGAACACCGGGTCCGCCTGGTCGATCCAGCCGTTGCCGTCCCCGTCGTATCCGGACAGCTCAGCGAATCCGTTACCGGTGGCCGGGCCGAACAGTTCGGTCCCGTCGTCGACGACACCGTTGCCGTTCCGGTCCAGAACGAGGTAGGCGCTGCCCGCCGCGGTAACCGGAACCTCATCGACGTTCCCGTCCCCGTCCAGGTCGAGATTCGCGGTCTGCCCGGACAGCGCCGGTGCCGTGCCGAAGCTCAACAGCAGCGGGTCGACGAGCGCGTCCCCGGCGGTGATCCGGGTCGTCGAGGTGCTCATCGCGCTGCGGTACAGCTCCAGCTCCGCCGCGAGATCGATCTGCCGGCCGTCGGCCGTGGTGACCGTCCCGGTGGCGTGGAAACTCGTGGCCTCCTGTTCCACCGTGGTCCGGGTGTACGTGTAGTCCAGCCCCCACCCGGCACGTTCGGGCGCCGATCCGGCGCCTCGGTCCGCCGACCCGACGGCGTCGGTACCCGGGGCGGACCCGGCGGGGACATCGAGGTCGGCGGGGTCGAGCACCCGCACGCGCTGCCCGGTGAGCCGTTCCACGAGGGCGACCAGCTGGGACAACCGCCCGGTGTGCACGGGATCGGACAGGAGGCGGGAACCGTCGTCCTCCCCGGTTGCCGAGGAGGTACGGGCGGACCGGTGCGCGTGCACCGGGGACTGCCCGGGCGGCGCTGCGGACCGCCCGGGCGGCACCGGGGGCTGCCCGGGCGGGAGGCCCCGACCCCGGGCGCGCCCGAAACCGGGATCACCGGCCCGCTGCGTGCCACCGGTCGGGGCTCCGCCGTCGACCCACGCCCGCATCGACTCGGATTCGTGGGTCATGGACTGCTGGACGTGGCTCGCGGTGAGGGAGAGCGTGCTGCCCTGGATGATCATCGGGGGCTCCCTCCCGCAGATCCCTGCGTCGTCAGGGACGGTCCGGTCGCTGTGTCGCCAGTACCGTCCTCGCCGTCCTCGCCGTCCTCGCTGTCCTTGCTGTCCTCGTCGGCAGCGGGCGGGCGGGCGTGAGGATTCTCCGGGGCCCGGCGGCGGCATCACCCGAACGCCGGGTGACCAGGCAGGGAACCGAACGGGGTAGCGCCCGGGCGCCTCACCCCGGCCAGGTCATAGGCTCGTCCCATGAATTTGGAGGCCCGTCGGGGCGTCATCTACGGGTTCTCGGCCTATCTCCTGTGGGGGGCCTTCCCGCTGTACTTCCGGCTACTGGACCGGTCCGGCGCCGTCGAGATCCTCGCCCACCGGGTGTTCTGGTCCCTCATCGTGTGCACGATGCTCGTCTCGGTGCTGCGCCGGTGGCGGCAGGTCGGCGAGGCACTGCGATCCCCCCGCCGGGCCGCCCTGCTGGCGGCAGCGGCCGTCATCATCGCGGTCAACTGGGGCGTCTACATCTTCGCGGTGAATTCCGGACAGGTCGTCGAGGCATCCCTCGGTTACTTCGTCAACCCGCTGCTCACCGTGCTGCTCGGGGTGCTCGTGCTGCGGGAACGGCTACGCCGGCTGCAGTGGTTCGCCGTCGGTATCGGTGTGGTCGCCGTCACCGTGCTCACCGTCGACTACGGGCGGCTGCCCTACATCGCCCTCATCCTGGCAGCGAGTTTCGGCACGTACGGGCTGTTGAAGAAGAAGGTCGGGGTGACCGTCGGCGCCCTCGCCGGGCTGACCAGCGAGACCATGCTGCTCGGCCCGCTCGCCCTCGCCGCCCTGCTCACCCTGGAGGTAGGGGGGTCCGGACATTTCACCGACCACGCTCCTTGGCAGGGCCTGCTGCTCATCTCGGCGGGAGCGGTGACCGTCCTGCCGCTGCTGCTCTTCTCCGCCTCGGCCCGCCGGGTCCCGCTGAGCACCCTCGGTTTGTTGCAGTACCTCACCCCGGTGCTGCAGCTACTCATCGGGGTGACCCTGCTCGGGGAGCATATGCCGGCATCCCGATGGATCGGTTTCGCCCTCGTCTGGTCCGCACTCGCCGTACTCACCGCCGACTCGCTACGAACCGCCCGGCGGCGCCGTACCCGGGACCGTCCCCGTCCCGAGGACGGGCCCCGAACCGAGCCCCGAACCGAGCCCCGCCCGCGGAACCCGGACCAGGACGAGAACCCGGACCCCGTTCCCGAGCCGGCCTGACCGGGACGCCCCCACCGCCGCACCGGCCCCTCCCGGAAACACCGGAGCCCCGGGACGGGCCCCGAACACACCGGGGTCCCGGACACACCGGGGCCGGGGCTCTGGAGTTCAGCCCGGATCCGGAGCACCTCCCGCAGGGGGATCGGCCGGGCGGCCGCGGGCCACCGGAACCGTTCGGACGGGTGGGAGCGGGGGGCTACTCCGTTGCGGCGGGTTTGCGCAGGAAAGCCGCGATACCGAATCCGATGCCGACACCGATCCAGGAGATGAGCGCGAGCCACAACCCCGCCCCGACCCCGATCTCGATGTCCGCCCCGGAAATGTTCATGGACTTCTTGATGGCGTTCATCAAGTACCAGATGAGGAAGAACACCCGGAGGAAGGTCATCGAGGCGACGGTGAGCCCCACGACCGACAGCCACCGCGCCGCCTTGTCGAGGACCGGCACCATCAGGCCGAGCAGGAGCGCCGCACCGGCGGCGATGGCGATAACGGACAATCCCAGGAAGATCTTTCCCTGGTAGAGATCGATATCCCAGACCTTCGTGTTACCACCGACATTGGCGTGGGGGCCCGAGGTGGACGGGAGGAACGCGCTGATGAAGGCGAGTAGGCCGGCCCCGATCACGATGAGTCCGGACAGCAGGGTCGTTCCCCCGCCCCCGGAGGAGGGGCGACCATCCCCTCCGGGTTGGGCCATACCGGGCTGGGCCGCACCGGGAGCAGGCCACCCGGCCTGCTGCTGGTAGCCCTGAGCCGGCCCGAACCCGGGCTGTTGCTGCCCCGGCTGCCCGTACCCGGGCTGTGGTTGTGCTGGCTGCCCGAACCCGGGCTGCTGCCCCGGCTGCCCGTACCCGGGCTGTTGCTGCCCCGGCTGTCCGTACCCGGGCTGTTGCTGCCCCGGCTGCCCGTACCCGGGCTGCTGCCCCGGAGCGGGGGCCGCCCCGTACCCGGGCTGCCGTGGGGCCTGAGCGCCCCCGGCGGGCTGCCCGTACCCGGCATATCCCGGCTGGGCCGCCGACCCCGGCGCCATCCCGGGCGCCTGCGGGGAGCCCGGAGTCTGTGCAGCTCCCGAACCTGCCGGGAAGGCCGGGGGCGGAGGGAAGGGCGAGGGCGGGGTGGCGCCCGAAGCCGAAGGCGCCCCCGGCGCGGACGGGTTCCCGTATCCCTGCGGCTGCCCGTACCCGGGGTAGTTCGCCTGCGGGGAAGTTCCCGGGGCCTGCCCGTAGGCCGGCGCCGGGGCCGGGACGCCCTGCTGCCCCTGCGCCGTCCAGGACGGCGCAGCACCCGGTGCACCGTCCGACGCCGGGGGCGTCTCCTCCGGCGCCGCCGGGGCCGGAGGCTGTCCGGGCTGGGCGGGATCCTGCTGCGGGTTGGCGGCCCCTGGCTGCGGCCCGCTCCCCCCCGACGTCCCTTCCGAAGACCCGGGACGGGGCGCGTCGAACCAGTTGTCGGAGCCGGTACCGGACACGAAAGATCAACCCCCGAGCGAAAGACCTGATTGAGCGGGAACCGTAGCGTTTGACGGATGCTGTCGGCCAATCCGGCGCCCCGCGATCAGCGGGGACGACGCACCGTCACCCCGCGGGCGGGGAGCAAGGCGAAGGCGGTGCCGTCGATGGGGAAGATCCATGCCCCTGCCGTGGCCCGGGCCCCCGCGGATAGGCGGGTCAGCGGGTTCGGGCGACGACGGCTCCGGCGAAGGCGACGAGCGATTCCTTCGCGGGACCATCCGGAAGAGCGGCAAGCCCGTCCACGGCCTCGGTGGCCCACCGGTGGGCCCGCTCCCGAGCCTGCTCCGTCGCCGAATGCGCGCGGAGCAACCGGACACATTCGGCGACCCGGTCGTCGTCGGTGAGGTCGCCGTCGAGCAGGTCGACGAGCCTGCGGGAGTCGGCGTCGCCGTACTCGGCGGCATGCCGCCGGGCGAGTAGCACGGGCAGGGTCGGCACGCCCTCGCGCAGGTCGGTCCCCGGGGTCTTCCCCGATTCGTCGCCGTCGCTGACCAGGTCGATGACGTCGTCGGCGAGTTGGAAGGCGACACCGACCCGTTCCCCGTACCGGGTCAGGACGTCGAGGGTTTCCGGGTCGCAACCACCGAACAGCGCCCCGTACCGCGCCGAGGTCGCGATCAGCGACCCCGTCTTGTCGGCGAGCACCTGCAGGTAGTGCGTCACCGGGTCGTCCCCGTCCTGCGGGCCGACGGTCTCGTGCAGTTGCCCGAGGCAGAGCCGCTCGAACGTTTCGGCCTGGATCCGCACGGCCTGCGGGCCGAGGGCGGCGACGAGCGCCGAAGCCCGGGCGAACAGCAGGTCACCGGTGATGATGGCGACGGTGTTCCCCCACACCTCGTGGGCGGCCGGCGCCCCACGCCGCACCGGGGCGGAATCCATCACGTCGTCGTGGTACAGCGAGGCCAGGTGGGTGAGTTCGACGGCGACAGCCGCCTCGATGACCTCGGGCCGGCCCGGGTCACCGAAGTGCGCGGCGAGCAAGGTGAGGGTGGGGCGCACCCGCTTGCCCCCGGCGAGCACGAGGTGCCGGGAGACGTCGTCGGCGAGCCGGTCGGCCTGACCGATGGCCGCGTGCAGGCGTTCTTCCACCGCGGTGAGCCCGGCCCGGACCTTCGCGTCGAGTCCCGGATCGATCACCGACAGGTCGAAGGCCGCCGCCGTCGCCGGGGGCGCCGGGACGGTCCCGGAGGTGTGCCCGCTCACCGGCGGCGCGGCCTCCGCCGCGCACCGGTGCGGGCCGGGTACCCGGGACCGTTCGAGGTCATGGCAGGAACACTCCGGCACTGTTGGCGAGGTCGAGGACCTGGGTGGGCAGCACCCCCAGCACCACCGTCACCGTGGCGGCCAGGGTCACCGCGACGACGGTAGCAGCGCCCGGCGCCTCGACCACAGCGGCACCACCGCCGTCGGCGTCCGGCTCGTAGAAGTACATCAGCACGATGACCCGGACGTAGAAGAACGCGGCGATGGCGCTGGCGACCACCCCGACCAGGGCGAGCACCCAGGCCCCCCCGGCCACAGCAGCCGAGAAGACCGCGAACTTCCCCATGAACCCGCTGGTCAGCGGGATTCCGGCGAAGGCGAGGAGGAAGAGCGTGAACACCCCGGCGACGATCGGGTGGCGGCGGCCGAGCCCGGTCCACTGGGACAGGTGGGTGGCCTCGCCGCCGACCGTCCCGTCCGGCCCGGAATCGCGCACCAGGGTGATCACGGCGAACGCCCCGATCGTCGTGATGCCGTAGGCGAGCAGGTAGAACAGCACGCCGGAAACCCCCTGCTTGTTCATCGCGATGATGCCGGTGAGCAGGAATCCGGCGTGGGCGATGGAGGAGTAGGCGAGCATCCGTTTGACATCGGTCTGCACGATGGCGATCACCGAGCCGACGACCATGGTGAGGATGGCGACCCCCCACAGCACCGGGGTCCAGTCCCAGCGTGCCCCGGGCAGCGCCACGTAGACGATCCGGAGCAGCGCCCCGAAAGCGGCGACCTTCGTCGCCGCCGCCATGAACCCGGTCACCGGGGTGGGCGCGCCCTGGTACACGTCCGGGGTCCAGGCGTGGAACGGGGCGGCGCTCACCTTGAACAGCAGGCCGACCGCGAGCAGGGCGATGCCGAGCAGGAGCAGCCCGTCCTGACCGACCACCGGGGGGATCATGCCGTTCCCGCTCACCGCCGACGCGATGTCGGACAGCCGGACGCTGCCGGCGAACCCGTACAGCAGGGCCGCGCCGTACAGGAAGAACGCCGAGGAGAAGGCGCCCAGCAGGAAGTACTTCAGCGACGCCTCCTGGGAGAGCAGGCGGCGGCGCCGGGCCAGCCCGGACATCAGGTACAGCGGCAGGGAGAGCACTTCGAGCGCGATGAACATGGTGAGCAGGTCCGTCGCGGCGGGGAAGAGCAGCATCCCGCCGACGGAGAACAGCAACAGCGGGAACACCTCGGAGGTGACCAGCCCGGCCCGGGCGGCCTGCTCCTCTCCCGGTGAACCGGGGATACTCGACGCCTGTGCGGCGAAGGCGGCACCGGACCCGGTGGAGCGTTCCGCCATGGTGAGCACCGCGAGCAGGGCCAGCAGGAGCACGGTGCCCTGCAGGAACAGGGCCGGGCCGTCGATCACGACGGCCCCGAGGACCCGCCCGGACTTCAACACGATCCCTGCGGTCTCCACCTGGGTGTCGCCGAGGGCCGCGACACCGACCGCGACGCCGGCGGCGAGTACCGCGGTGAGGGCCACCCATACCTGCATGCCCAGGCGGGCCCGGCGCGGCGCGAACGCCTCGACGAGCACGCCGGCCAGGGCCGCGCCGAAGACGATGAGCATCGGGGCGACCGCGGCGTAGTCAACCTCCGGCGCACCGAAGGCGGCGGCCGGGGGGAGACCGGCGGCCACGGAGGTGAGCGGGCTCACGGGTGCGTCCCTTCCGTTGCGGGGCTGGTCACCACGGTGAAGGCGGGATCGGTCCGCTGGACCTGCTCCTGGGTACGTTCCACCGCGGGGTTGAGCACGTCGAGTACCGGCTTCGGGTAGAACCCGAGCGCGATGATCACCGCGATGAGCGGGGCGACCACCCCGATCTCCCGGGCGTCGAGGTCACGCCAGCCGGCGGCGAAGTCCTTCACCGGCCCGGTGAACATGCGCTGGTAGGTCCACAGGATGTAGATCGCGGCGAGGATGATGCCGATGGTGGCGAGCACCGCGGCGACCGGGTAACGGGTGAACGTCCCGACCAGGACGAGGAACTCGCTGATGAAGCTGGACAGGCCGGGCAGGGCCAGTCCGGACAGGCCGGCGACCAGGAAGGTGCCGGCGAGCAGCGGGGTGCTCCGCTGCAGGCCGCCGTAGTCGTCGATCTGCGCCGAGCCGCGCCGGGCGATGAGCATCCCGGCGATCAGGAACAGCGCCGCGGTCGAGAACCCGTGGTTGACCATGTAGAGCACCGACCCGGACTGCGCCGAGGAGGTCATCGCGTACACGCCGAGGACGATGAACCCGAAGTGCGAGATCGACGTGTACGCGATCAGCCGCTTCAGGTCGGACTGGCCGATCGCGAGCAGCGCCCCGTAGAGCACGGAGACCACGGCGAGACCGATGATCACCGGGGCCGCCCAGGCGCTGGCCCCGGGGAACAGGGGGCCTCCGCCGCAGCGTCCGGCAGCCAGGTGTGCACCGGCCACATCGGTGCCTTGATCGCGAAGGCGACGAAGAAGCCGACGAACAGCAGCCGTTCCGCGGTCGTCGAGGAGAAGGTCAACCCGGTCAGGTTCTCGGTGAGGAAGCCCTGGGCGCCGCCGTCCCCCTGGAAGTACAGGGCGATCACCGCGACCAGCATGACCAGCCCGCCGAGCAGGGAGTAGAGGAGGAACTTCACCGCCGCGTAGCGCCGCTGGGCCCCGCCGAACAGGCCGATCAGGAAGTACGCGGGGATCAGCATGGCCTCGAAGTACACGTAGAACAGGAAGACGTCACGGGCGGCGAACACGCCGATCATGAACGTTTCCAGGACGAGGATGAGCGCGAAGAAGTGCCGGGCCCGCTCGTCGTCCACCTCGTTCCAGCCGGCGAGGACGACCACGGGGACGAGTACCGCGGACAGCACCACCATGGTGAGCGCGATGCCGTCGACGCCGAGGGCGTAACTCACCCCGAAACGCGGGATCCAGTCGGCCTGTTCGGCGAACTGGTACGTCCCCGCCGCCCCGACATCGAATTGCATGACGAGGGCCACGGTGAGGCCCAAGGTGAGTAGGGAGGTACCGAGCGCGACGATCCTGGCGGAGGCGGCACCGTTGGAACGCGGCGACAGCACCCGCAGCCAAATGAGCAGCGCCCCGAGGGTGGGCAGCGCGCCGATCGTGGTCAGCCAAGGCATCACAGGTCTCCGTTCACAGCCGCACGACGAGGACGCCGAGCACGATGACGATGGCCCCGGCCACCATGGAGGCGGCGTAGGAGCGGACGAACCCGGTCTGCCAGTGCCGCAGCCGCCCGGCGAGCCCGCCGATGAGGGCGGCGAGTCCGCGCACCGCCCCGTCGATCCCCCGAGCTTCGAGGAACACGAGCAGCCGGGTGAGGTACTGGCCCGGCCGCATGAACACGGCCTCGTTGACGTCGTCCTGGAAGAGGTCGCGCCGGGCGGCCCGGGTGGCCACCGAGCCGATCGGCGGGGTCACCGGGACCGGAGTGGCCCAGTACATCCGCCAGGCCAGGGCGCCTCCGGCGAGCACCAGCAGCAAGGTGAGGTAGGGCAGGGCGGCGGCGGAGAGCACCGGTTCGCCCTCGTGGGCGGCCCCGGTGACCGGTTCCATCCAGTGCTGGAACCGGTCGCCCACGTGCAGGAAGGCACCGAGTCCGACCGAGCCGAGGGCGAGCACGATCATCGGGCCGGTCATCAGCGCCGGGGATTCGTGCGGGTGGGCCTTCGCCGGCCAACGTTTCGCACCGTGGAAGGTCATGAAGAACAGCCGGGACATGTAGAACGAGGTGATCCCCGCACCGATCAGGGCGGCCCCGC
>JARRQM010000006.1:0-25518 GCA_037381765.1 Kineosporiaceae bacterium | reverse complement strand
CCGCCTTGCCGGAGGTAGGTCCGGCTGACCACCTCGACGACGAACGGACCGCGCACCCCCTGGGCACGGCCCTGGAGGTGTGCCGGGACATGCTCGGCGAGGCCGCCCGGGACACCGGGTCGGTGTTCGCCGTCGGGGACGCGCACGGACGCCTGCTATGGGTCGAGGGGGATACGGCGGCGCTGCGGCGCACCGAGTCCATCCACTTCGTGGCCGGGACCGACTGGGCCGAGGACCGGGTCGGGACGAACGCACCCGGTACCGCGCTCGCCCTCGGGGAACCGGTGCAGATCATCGCCGGGGAGCACTTCAACGAGGCGGTTCAGCGGTGGACCTGTGCGGCGGCACCGGTACGCGACCCGGATTCCGGGCGGATCCTCGGGGTGGTCGACCTCACCGGCGGGGACAGTATCGGTGGCCCGCACGCTCTGGCCGCCGTCCGGGCCACCGCCCGGGCCATGGAGGCGGAACTGACCCGGCGGCTGCACCTGCAGGATCTGCGGTCCTGGGTCACCTACACGGAACTGACCCGTTCCGGTTCCGATCCGACGGCCCTGATCAGTCCCGGCGGGCGGGTGCTGCACGCCGAACCGGGGATGTTCCCGGTGGCCGGCCCGGGGACGGGGCCCGGCCCGGGGGCGGGGGTGGGGTCCGCGGCGGGGTCGTTCCCGGACCTGCTGCCGGAACCGTTGCGGTCGCCGGGCGGGTCGCAGATGCTGTTCGACGGGAAACGGATCGTCGTCGAGCCGGTCGGGGCGCACGGGTACCTCGTGGTCCGGCTCCTCGACGCCGGACAGGCCCGGCCCGAGACGGAGGTCCGGGTCTCCGCCCTCGGGGTGGACAACGCCCTGGTCGAGACCGGGGCGCGGCGGCTGCGGCTCAGCCCCCGGCACAGCGAGATCCTGGTCCTGCTGGCCCTCGCCGGGGAGGGGATGTCGGCCGGGCGGCTGGCCGTCGAACTGTCCCCGGACAACCTCAGTACGGTCGCGGTCCGCGCGGACGTCTCCCGGCTACGCACCGCCCTGCGCACCGCCTTCGGCGTCGACCTGCTGGAGTCCCAGCCGTACCGGCTCGGTGTCGGGGCCCGGTGCGACATCCACACGGTGCGGACCCTGCTCGCCGAGGGACGGACCGCGGACCTGCTCGCCGCCTACCCGGGACCGATCCTGCCCTCCTCGCAGGCGCCGGGGGTGGTCGAGCACCGTGACGCGCTCGACCAGCAGGTTCGCGGCGCTGTCCTGACCGGCCGTGACCCCGTGCTGCTGCGGCGGTGGGTGGAGCGCCCGGGGGGCGCCGACGACCTGCTCGGCTGGGAGATCCTGGCCGCGGCGCTCCCGCCGGGCAGCCCCCAGCGCGGTGCTGCTCTGGGCCGGGCCCGGGCCCTGCGCGGCACCCGGTAACCGCCGTATCCGGACGGTGCGGTCGGCCTGCAACCCTCCGGCAACCCCGGCGTTCCTACGGTGACTTCCGTCACCAGAACGCGGGTCGAACTACCTGATGATCCGCGGCGGGACCGCGGCAGTGCCCGGTACGGCGGGTACCGCGTCGTCACGAGAAAGGATCGGCCATGAAGTACGTTCCCCCGGGGAGCCCGGGCAGCATCGTCGAGGTCCAACCGAGGTACGGCAACTTCATCGGCGGCACCTGGCGCGAACCGAGTACGAACAAGTACAGCGCGAACGTCAGCCCGGCCACCGGCGCGGCCTTCTGCGAGGTGCCCCGGTCCGGCAAGGAAGACATCGAGGCGGCACTGGATGCCGCGCACACCGCCGCCGCGGACTGGGGTGAGGTGTCCCTGGCCCGCCGCGCCGAGGTACTCAACGCCGTGGCCGACGCCATCGACGCCAACCGGGAGATGCTCGCCGTCGCCGAGAGCTGGGACAACGGCAAACCGGTGCGGGAGACCCTGGCCGCGGACATCCCGCTGGCCGCGGACCACTTCCGCTACTTCGCCGCCGCCGCCCGGATGATGGAGGGGTCGATCTCCGAGATCGACAAGGACACCGTCGCCTACCACTTCCACGAACCCCTCGGCGTCGTCGGGCAGATCATCCCGTTCAACTTCCCGCTGTTGATGGCCGCGTGGAAGCTGGCCCCGGCACTGGCCGCGGGGAACGCCTCGGTGCTCAAACCGGCGTCGCCGACCCCGTGGTCGATCCTGAAACTGATGGAGGTGATCTCCGACGTCCTGCCGGCCGGGCTGATCAACGTGGTCAACGGGCAGGGCGCGATGATCGGCAAGGAGCTGGCGACGAACCCGAGGATCGCCAAGGTCGCCTTCACCGGGGAGACCGTCACCGGGAAACTGATCATGCAGTACGCGGCGCAGAACATCATCCCGGTGACCCTGGAGCTCGGCGGGAAGTCGCCGAACATCTTCTTCTCCGACGTGATGGCCGCCGACGACGAGTTCGTCGACAAGGCCGTCGAGGGTCTCGTGCTGTACGCGTTCAACAAGGGTGAGGTGTGTACCTGCCCGTCCCGGGCCCTGATCCAGGAGGACATCTACGAGGCCTTCATGGACAAGGCCCTGGCCCGGGTGGCCGCGATCAAACAGGGTGACCCGCTGGACACCGAGACGATGATGGGCGCCCAGGTGTCCACCGCGCAGCTGGAGAAGATCTCCTCCTATGTGGACATCGGCGTCAACGAGGGCGCCGAACTGCTCGCCGGCGGGCACCGGGCCGGCATCGACGGCGAGTACGCCGACGGTTTCTACTTCGAACCGACCCTGTTCAAGGGGCACAACCGGATGCGGGTCTTCCAGGAGGAGATCTTCGGCCCGGTGCTGTCGGTCACCACTTTCCGCGATGAGGCCGAGGCCCTGGAGATCGCCAACGACACCCTGTACGGGTTGGGTGCCGGGGTGTGGACCCGGGACGGCTCCCGCGCCTACCGGATGGGCCGGGCGATCAAGGCCGGCCGGGTGTGGACGAACAACTACCACGCCTACCCGGCCGGTGCCGCCTTCGGCGGGTACAAGATCTCCGGGATCGGCCGCGAGACCCACCGGATGATGCTGGAGCACTACAGCCAGACCAAGAACCTGCTGGTCAGCTACTCCAGCAAGCCGCTCGGGTTCTTCTGAGCCATGGCCACCGACCCGGATGTTCCCCCACCCGCCGACCGGTCCGGCGACGTGCCGGCCGGCGGGCCGGGCCTGGCCTCGGTCCGCGGGACGCCGGCGGCGCTGGCGGCCATCGCGGAGGTCCGGCAGGAGGCGGGCCCGCTGATGTTCGTCCAGTCCGCGGGCTGCTGCGGCGGGACCGTGCCGATGTGTTACCCGCTCGGGGAGTTCCTCCTCGGGGAGGCCGACCTGCTGCTCGGGGAGGTGGACGGCTGCCCCTTCTACATCGACGCCGCGCACTTCCGGGCCTGGGGTGAACCGGTGATGATCCTCGACGTGGGTCCCGGTGAGCCGGAGGGGTTCTCCTTGCCCGCCGGGGACGGGCTCGCATTCCTCAGCCGGGCCGAGGTCCCCGACGACCCGGAGGAGACACCGTATGACCCGTGGGCGGGTGACGGCGTCGACTACACCTTCGACGATGAGGAGGGGCCACCGGAACCGGACGGCTTCAGGTCCGATCCCTGACCCGGTCCGGTGGGTGCCCGGGACCTTCCCCGTCCGGTCCCGGGCACCCGCACGTCCGGCACCAAGGTGAAGCCCTGATCGACCGGTGCACCGAGTTCCCGGGGACGCACCCGGGCCGGTGCGGCGTCCCCGACCCGGTCGAGGAAGAGCCCGAGGTTGGTGGGTTCACCCACAGGGTGCGGGCGGGGGAGGGCGGCCGTCCGGGGCCGGGTCACGTTCTCGCCGGCCGTCGCGGGCACCGGTACTGGCCCGTCATTCCTCGCCGGTCCCGCACCGGAACCGGAAATCGTGCTCCGGAGGCTCTCTTTCCCGGCACCGACCGGTCGACCGTGGGCGACGGCGCCCCGTCCACCGGGCCCGCCCGCCGTCGACATGCGGGTGGTGACCAGGCGGTTACGGTTTCGCCACGGTGGGGGGTGGCGGCCATCATGGCCGCCGTGACCGATCAGCGATTCCAGGTGGACCTGCGCGGGCTCGTCGACCTGTTGAGCCATCACCTGTATTCCAGTCCCCGGGTGTACGTCCGTGAACTCCTGCCGAACGCGGTCGACGCGGTGACCGCGCGGGCGACCCGGCCCGATCCGGGCGAGCCACGGATCGTGCTGGTCCCCGCCGACGTCGCCGCCGACGGGCGGCTGCACTGCCTGGACACCGGGGTCGGGCTCGACGAGACCGAGGTCGAACGGTTCCTGGCGACCATCGGGTCCTCCTCGAAACGGGATGAACTCGGGTTCGCCCGCAGCGACTTCCTCGGCCAGTTCGGCATCGGACTGCTTTCCGCGTTCCTGATCAGCGACGAGATCACGGTGCTCAGCCGTTCGGCGCGGGGCGGGCCCGCGGTGCTCTGGCAGGGCTCCTCCGACGGCTCCTACCGGGCCCGGACCCTGGACCCCGCAGAGGAGGCCGAGGCCTACGCGACCCGGCCGGCCACCGGGTGGTCCCCGCAGGAACCCGGCACCTGGGTCGCCCTGCGCCCCCGTCCGGACACCGCCGACTGGGTGGGCCGCATCCAGGTCGAGGCGCTCGCCGCGGAGTACGGGCGGATGCTGCCCTCCCCGGTGCACGTCGCCACCGCGACGGGGGACGCCGTCCTCGTCTCCACCGCGGAACGGCCCTGGGACCGGCCCGGTGGGGTGGCCGCGGCCCGGGAGGACCTCGAAACCCTCGCCGGTACCCCGGCCCTGGCCGTGTTCCCGGTGAGCGTCCCCGAGGCGGGGCTGCGCGGCGCGGCCCTGATCGTCGACCATCCCGCGGCCCCCACGGTCCGCCCGACCGGCCGGGTGTACGCCAAGGGCATGCTGGTCGGCGCCGACCTCGAAGGTGTGCTCCCGGAATGGGCGTTCTTCGCCCGCTGCGTCGTCAACGCCGATCAGTTGCGGCTGACCGCTTCCCGGGAGGCCCTCTACGACGACGACCTGCTCGAACAGGTCCGGGTCTCGCTCGGCGAGCAGCTGCGGCGCTGGATGCTGCGCACCGCCGAAGTGAACCCGGAGACGTTCCGCCGGTTCCTGTCCCGGCACGCCCTCGGCGTCAAGGCGATGGCCGCGGCCGACGACGACCTGCTCCGGGCCGTGCTGCCCTGGCTCACCTTCGAGACGACCGCGGGGCAGCTGCCGCTGCCCGAGGTGGCCGCCCGGTTCGGGACGGTCCGTTACACCGCGACCGTGGACGAGTTCCGGCAGGTCGCCCCGGTGGCCGCGGCCCAGGGAATCGGGGTGGTCAACGCCGGCTACGCCTACGAGACGGAGGTCCTCACCCGCTACGCCGCACTGGACGCCGAGGCGAAAGTGGAGCTGCTGCTGCCCGGCGACCTCGACGCGCACGTGCAGGCGCCACCGGAGGACGTGCTGCTGGCCCTGCGCGGGTTCGTGCACGCGGCCCGCGGCGCCCTCGACCCACTCGGGGTCGAGGTGGAGTTGCGGTCCTTCGACCCGGAGAGCCTGCCCGCACTCGTCCTGGACGACCGGGAGGCCCGTTACCGGCGCAACGCCCGGGCCTCCGCGGCCGCGGCCGACGCCTCCCCGTGGGCGCAGATGCACGTCTCCGTCGACGACGGCGGTACCGACCGACGGGTACTGCTGCTCAACCACAGCAACCCGACCGTCGAACAGATCGCCGCGATCGACGATCCGGATCTGCTGCGGCTGTCCTTGGAAAGCCTGTACTGCCAGGCCCTGCTCGCCGGGCAGCATCCGATGCAGGCGGCCGACACGGCGGCGCTGAACCGGTCCTTCCACGGGCTGATCCGTCGGGCGGTGCGGTGATGGACCGCGGATCGCTGCGGGCGGACCTGTCCGCCGCCGAGGCCTTGCCGTTTGGCACGGCCCGCACGGCCGCCGTGGAACGGATCGTCGAACGCGCCGACGCGGCCGGAGATGCGTCCGTCGCCTGGTCTGCCCGGACCGCTCTGGTGAGCGCCTACACCTTCGGCGGCGAGCCGATGAAACGGTTCGTCCCGTTCGCCTGGTTGCTCGAACGCTACGACGACCCGACGTCGGAGATCTCCCGCCCCGACCGGCACAGCCTGCTGTGGCAGTTCAAGTGGATGACCGGCGGCGCGGTGACGCACCCGGGGATCCCGCTGGCCCAGATCGAGCAGGGGCTGGCCGATATGGAGCAGCGGTACCGGGAGGCCGGTGAGGGATTGGCCCCCTACCTCGGCAGCCGCTACGAGATCACCAGCCACGTGCACGGTGACCACGCTGCGGAGGCCGACTACCTGGCCTGGACCCGGGCGCCGCGGACGAGCCTGTCGGACTGCAACGCCTGCGAACCGTCGACCCGGGGCGGCCACCTCGCCGCGGTCGGACGGCATGCCGATGCGCTACGGGAATTCGACCCCGTCCTGCGCAACGGGGGCTGTCAGGAGCAGCCCCAGTCCGCGATCGGCGAGGCGCTGGAGTCCCTGCTCGTCCTCGGCCAGACCGACCGGGCGGCGGCCGAGCACCTGCGCGGGGTCCGGTTGATGCGGGGCCAACCGTCCCAGGCCGTCGGCTGGGATGAGCATCTGCTGGTGCTGGCCCGGTCCGGGCGGCTGATGCGTGGGCTGGACCTGCTGGAAGAGATCTTTACGATGGTCGAGGCGCCACCGAGCCCGAGCGACGGCATGTGGCTGGCCGCCGCGGGGGCCCGGCTGCTCCGCGGGCTCGACGAGGCCGGATTCGGGGACCTTCCGGTGACCGTCCGGACCGGTGCCGGTGCCGTGGGACGGGACCGCTCCGGGGCGGATCGGCCCACCGAGGAACCCGTGGCGACACTGGCCGAGCGCTTGTCCGGGACGGCCCGGGACTGGGCCCGCCAGTTCGACGCCCGCAACGGCACCTCCGCCATCGGGGAGGCGGTCGCCGAATGGTTGGACGCCGGACCGCTACCGGATCTGCCCCTGGACCAGGTGGCGAGCAGCCGGGACGGGCTGCTCCGGCGGGGACGCACCCCGGCCCGGGCGGGCGGTGCGCGGGAACGGCTGGCCGGTAACGGTGCCGCCGGCGGGGATGCGCCGGGACGGGGCGTGCCGGGGCGGGAACAAGGGACCGGGCCGGGACCGGCCCCGGCGGATCCACAGCGCTGGGCCGAGGAATTCGCCGAGATCGGTACGGCCTACGAGGGCAGCCGGGTGAGCGGATGGGCCGCACCGCGACGGCAGGCCCTGAACCGGTGGCGCGTGTTGCGCGGCGCGCCCTCCCGCGTCCCCGACACCGAGCTGGACGCCGCACTGGCGGCCCAGCTCGACGCGGGCCTCGCCGTCGAGGACGTCCTCGACGGATCCGGCCCGATCGAGGACGTGCACGCCGCGGCGGAAGCCCTGGGCCGTGTCGGCGACACCTTCGGGGCCGCCTGGTACGCCTTGGTCGGTCTGCGTTGGGAACTGGAGCGGGCCGCGGACACCCCGCCGCCGGCCGCGGACCTGCTCACCCGGCTCGACGCGGTACTCGACCGGGCCGCCCGGGACTGCACACCGGTCGACATGGTCGCCCTGCAGAATCCCGTGGCCGGGGTGATCCTCAGCGGGGCCGGCCGCGGGGTGTTCGACGAGCCGGTGGTCGTCGAACGGCTCACCGCCATGATCCGGCAGGTCGGGGAGGTCCTCGACCGGGTCGACGTCGACCAGTTGACCGCCCCGCGGCGGGCGAGTCTCGCCCAGCTGCTCCGGTTGGATGCCCGTTTCGCCGGTCATGAACTGCCCGCCGTGGCCGAGCTGCTGTCCCGGGCCTGGGGGCTGCTGCCGGCCGGGATCCGGGCTGCCGAGAGGGCCTCGATCGGGGGCGACCTCGCCGCCGTCCTCGCCGATCTCGGTCACCCCGACCAGGCCCTG
Organism: Kineosporiaceae bacterium; assembly: GCA_037381765.1. GTDB lineage: Bacteria > Actinomycetota > Actinomycetes > Actinomycetales > Kineosporiaceae > JARRQM01. Next base: position 17,614 of record JARRQM010000006.1, on the reverse strand, counting down.
GACCTGCTCCCCGAGGTGATCGCCGACGCCGAACACGCCGAGGAACCCCTGGACGAGGCGCGCGCGCTGGCCCTGGCGGGCCGGTTGCGGTCGGCTGCCGATGAGGCGGTGGGGGCGGCCAACGACCTCGCCGCGGCGGCCCGGCTGCTCGCCGAACACGGTGAGCCCGAGGAACTCACCACCGTGCGCCGGGACCAGGTGCACGCCCTGCGGGCCGCCGGTCGCAGCGTCGAGGCCGCCGAGGTCGCCGAGAACGCCCTGCAGGCCTGGGAACGCCACCTCACCGCGCAGGGGCTGACACCGGACCAGGACCCCGGCGCGGACCCGGCGGCGGACGGTCCGGATGAGGACCTCGCCCGCGGTGCCCGGCTGGCCGGGATGGTCGCCTACGCGGCCGCGGTCAGTTGCGCGGATCTGACGGAGACCGCGCGGGCCGCCGACCACGCCCGGCGCAGCGCCGACTGGCACCGGAGCGCCGGCTGGGGTGCCGCCGAGGCCGAATCCCGGGGCCTGAGCGGTGACCTCGATGAGGACCCGGCCCGCAGTCTCGACGCCTACCGGCGTTCGGCACGGTTGTACGAGGAGGCGGGGGAGTGGCTGCAGGCGGCCCGGCGGCGCCGCTCCGCCGCGGGTGCGGCCCTCGCCGCCGAGGGATTGCCCGCCGCCCTCGACGTCATCGCTGGGGCGAAGGCGGCCCTGGACGGCCGGGAACCGGCCGACGGCGACGATGCGGCGGTCCTCGCCTGGGAGCAGCTGGCCCTGGTCGAGCAACACGCCGCCGTCCTCGCCCGGGGCGGGCAGCCGGCGGAGGCACTGACCGTCCTGGACGGGGTGGCCGACGGCTACCGCGAGGCGGGCGACCTGCGTTCGGTCGTCGACGTCGCCGTGCTGCGTGCGGACTGCCTGCAGGAGTTGGACCGGGAGGAGGAGGCCCTGCCCGAACTATCCGCGGTCGCCGAGGAGGTCCTCGCCGCCGGGGAACCCGACCACGCCCGCCGCGCCGCCAACCAACTGTCCTGGCTCCTTGAGGAACTGGGCCGGGAGGAAGAGGCCGAACGGGTCTGGGAACGGTTCAGCCCCGAGACGTGACCCCGGCGGCCCGGGTGAGGGCAGCGACGAACCGGTCCACAGCTTCAACGCCGCCGTCGGGCAGGAACAGGGACGGTTCGGCCAGCTCCACCTCCAGCACCAGCGGCGCCCCCGTCTCGTCCCGGGCGAGGTCCACCCGGGCGTAGGCGGGGGCCCCGAACCGGGCGGTGACTTCGGCCACGGCGGCCTCGGCGACCTCCCGCTCGTCGCTGGCGGCGGTGCGCGGTCGGCTGCGTTCGACCCGGTCGACCCCGTCCGGGCCCTGGGTGACGTACCGGGTGACGGCGTGGCTGAACTTCCCGTCGAAGAAGATCAGCGGGATCTCCCCGTCCCGGCCGATCGAGGGCAGGTACGGCTGGACGAGTGCCGCGGACCCCTGCGCGTGCAGGGCCGCGACGTGGGCGAGCAGGTCGTCGAACCGGCCGGGGCGGTGTATCCGGACCCCGCTGCTGGCCGCCCCGACCGAGGGTTTGACCACCGAGGCCCCGGCCACCGGCGCCGGGTGTGCCCCGGGTTCGACGAACGTCGTGGGGATCACCGGGATCCCGGCCGCGGCGAGTTCGGCCAGGTAGTGCTTGTCCAGGTTCCAGCGCAGCATCGGTACCGGGTTGATCACCGCGGTGACCGCGTCGGCGGCGGACAGCCAGGTCCGGAAGTCCGTGAGCCGGTTGTGGTAGTCCCAGGTGGAGCGGAGTACGGCCCGGTGGTAGGCGGCCCAGTCGACGTCCGGGTCGTCCCAGGCGACCACGTCGACCTCGACCCCGGCCGCGGCGAGTCCGGCGAGCCCGGGCCCCTCGTCCTCGTCCAGGTCGCGGCAGGTCTGCGCGGTCACCCAGGCAAGTCGTCCGGTCACCGGATCAGCCTAGTGGTCGCGCCCGAACGTTTCCCGGGGTCGGGGTGCCGCCCCCGGTCCCCGCGTCCGGCGCGGGGGCGGCGGGGACGTGCGAGGACAGCCACTGGACCGCGGCGGCACGGTTCGGCACCCCGATCGTGCGGTAGATCTGGCTGAAGTGGCGCTCCACCGTCGCCGTCGAGACGAACAACCGCCCGGCGATCTGATCGTTGCGCAGCCCGTCCCCGGCGAGCCGCAGCAGTTCGAGCTGGCGGTCGTCCAACGGGTGGGTGGGCGGACGCAGCGCCTCCAGGCCCCGCTCCGCCTCTGCAGTGAGCCCGGCCAGCTGCAGGGCCCGGGCCAGGGCGACCGCCTCGGTGGCCGGACCCGCGGCGTCCGGGGAGCCGGAGGCGGCGAGCAGCCGGGAACGTTGGATCAGGCACCGGGCCGTCCAGGTGGGGGAGTCGAACCGGCGGCTGAGCTCCATGGCCCGTGCGTTGGCGCGCAATCCTTCCGGGATCTGCCCGAGTGTCTCGTGCGCCAGTGCCGAGAACCAGCCGACGGGCCCGATCAGGGCCGTCGACACGGTGACGAAGGTGTCTTCGTGGTCGGTGAAGTGGGCCAGGGCGCCACGGCTGCAGTCCTGGTTGCCGAGTACTTGGCCGGCGAAGGCGGAGACAGCCCAGGCGAGGTCCTGCACCGGGCCCGGCATCGCGGTGAGGAGCGGGCATTTCCGGTCCAGCCGGGACCGCAACCAGGTGGTCGCCTCCGGATCCGCGCGGGCGGCGAGGACCGCGGACCGGGTCACCGCGAGCAGGTCGGCGAGTTCGGCGGACGGGGCGGCCCTGCTGTCCGGTGCCGCGCGGCCGGTCCGTGGGCGAGCGCCGGGAACGGCTGCGGCACCGGCACCGGTGTGCAGCTGCCAGAACATGTGCAGCACGACGGCGAGCATCCGGACGTCGACGAGCGGGCTGCGGCCCACCTCGTGCAGGAGGGTGGTGACGGCCCCGGCGTCGGCGTCCGCCACGGCGAGGCCGAGTCGGGCCACGGCCAGCAGGCCGCGGGGGCGTCGTCCCGGGCGGTGCGCGGCGTCTTCGTCGATGCGGGCCAGGTAGTGCTCGACGGCCGCGCGGTCGCCGCGGATCAGTGCGGGACCGAGGAAGGCCGCGAACGAGTCGGCGCGCGGGACGTGGCCCCGTGCGGTGAGCAGGCTGCGGATCCGTTCGGTCTGCGGGAGGTGCGTGACCCCGTTCGCGACGAGGGCGAGAGCCTGGTTCGCCTCGCGTACGGCCTTCCGATCGTTCCCCGCGGAACTGACGGCCTCCTGGGCCAGGTGCCAGGCGCGCTGCGGATCGGATAGGTGCACCAGCGAGGACATCCGGGCGAGCAGCAGCGCCCTGGTCGGCCCGGGCCGGGTACCGGCGGGGCCGGCCAGGCAGTCCTGCAGCAGGTCGACGGTCCGTTCCCGGTCGGCGCTCCCGTCGTCAGCGGCGGTGAGGTCGAGGACGGCCGCGGCGAGCAGGTCGGCGTCGGTCGTCAGCCGCGCGGTGTGCACGGCGCGCAGGAGCTGGTGGCGGGCCTCGGGACCCCGCCCGGTGCGGGCCAGGCACCGGCCGTACAGGCGCAGCAGGTGAACCCGGGTGGGTTGGTCGCTGTCGCAGGTGTCCAGGGCGTAGGCGAGCAGTTCCCGTGCGGAGGGAAGGTCTCCCACACTCTCCTCGTACCGGGCCGCGGCCAGGCAGGCGGCGGCGGTGGCTGCGGTGTCGTCACCGGCGGCGATGAGGTGTCGGGCGCGTTCCACGTGATGGGGTCCGGGAACTGCCGGCGAGCGGTCGAACAGATCTGCCAGGCGCAGGTGGATCGTGAGCCGCTCCCGCAGCACGTCGCCGAACACGGGGTGTGCCATCCGTAGGTCGCCGAGCGTGCCCTCGACCGTCACCAGTCCGACCGCGGACGCCCGTTCGACCACGCGTCGGACGGCGGGTGCGGGGACCCCGCCGGCCTCGGCGAGGAGGGACAGCGTCGCCGGGCGGCCGAGGACGGCGAGCGGGGCGAGGACCTCGTCGGCGTCCACCGAGGCGAGGCGTTCGGCGACGAGTTCGCGCAGGGTGGCGCTGGCCGGTACCCGGGGCTCCGGCCCCCCGCAATCGGCGATCCGTCGTTGGGCCGCCCACAGGTGGGCCAACTCTTGGGAGAGCAGGGGGTTCCCGGCACTGACCCGGGCGATCTCCCGGCGGTCGTCGGGTCCGATCTCGGTGCGGACCGTGCCGATGAGGTGCTCGATGACGTTCTGGGCGAGGCCGGTCAGGTGCAGCGCGAGCGTGTGCGGGCGTCCGCGGAGGCGCCGCAGGGCCTGTTCCGGCGCGGGGTCGGTGGCGTCGCCGGTGCGCGCGCAGGCGAGTAGCAGGAGGGGATGGGTGTCCAGCCGTTCGCTGAGTGCCTCGATGACGGCGACGGTCTGGGGGTCGGCCCGGTCCAGGTCGTCCAGTAGGGCGGTGACCGGACCGGCCGCGGTGAGTGCGGTGAGCAGTTCGACCATGCGTTCGACGAGAACGATCTCCGGGAGTTCGTCCCGGCCGGGGTCGTCGGTCAGCCGGGCGAATTCCTGCCGGGTGCTGTCCGGGCCGTGCGGCAGCAGGGCCCGGGCGATCTGGTGCACCGGCCACAGACCGGGGGTGCGCAGGTAGCCCAAGGGGCTGGTGGTGACGGTCAGCACCGACGGCGGTAGATCCTGCAGGAAGGTGTGGGCCAGGTAGGTCTTGCCGATCCCGGTCGGGCCGGTGAGCAGGACCAGGCCGCCCCGGCCCGCGGCGAGGTCGGGGACGAAGTCGCGCAGTTGGGCGAGCTCGCGTTCCCTGCCGGTCGGCTCCGGGGGGCCGGTGGTCGGGGTCGGGCCCGTCCGGGACCGTTGCTCTTCCCGCGGGGGGCCGTGCCTCATGGCGGACTGCTCCCTGTCGACGGTGCGTTCGACGGGTCGGGACCGCCCCTCAGGGGCCCCCGGCCGGCGGCCGCAGCCTTTCCGCGGGGTTTGCGGTCGCCAGAACCGGGCAGAAGGGTCGAGTCGGGTCGGTTTTGTGATCATCTCTACTTCTGTATGACATCCCGGTGACCTGAATTCGTACGGAATACAAAGTGTGAAATATGCCTTATTGACTTCGGCGTTTCTGGAAGATATTTGGGCAGAGGTGTAGGAGTGGGTCAGTCGTGCACGGTCACCGTGAGGATGGTGGCCCCGCGCCCGGTCGTGACGGTGTAGGTGCCCGGCGTGAAGGACACCACGTCCACCGCGGTGGGTGCGCCCGCCGGGATGTCGATATCCACTCCGAGACCCGTGCCGGTCAGGTGGGCGGCCGTGGGGGAGACGACGACGAGCCGGAGGGTCTGCCCCGCCGCGATCCGCTCGGTCCGCGGACGGTCCACCGTGCCTTCCGCGGACAGCTCGATGACCACGGAGGCGACCCCTCCTTCGGTGCTGAGCTCGGTGATCCGCTGTTCGGGGGCGGCACTGCCGGAGTCCCGCGGGGAGGTACCCGGTGGCGTGCCGTGGCTCGTCCCGGGCGGGGAGGTGTCCGCGGAGGTGGGCGGTGGGGAGTCCGCCGCGGTCGTGGGCGCCGTGGAGGTCGCCGGTGCGGCGGTACCCGCGGGCCGGTGGCCGGAGCAGGAGGTCGGGGCCAGTAGCACCAGGGCCACCAGCAGTGGGGTCAGTAGCAGCGGGACCGGCAGTACCGGCACAGGACGTCTCATCGGTGCGCCTCCCGGGCCTGGACCTGCCGGGTCCGAGGTTCCCGGACCCGCAGGACGAGTTCGTGTACCTCCGTGGGTTGTCCGGTCCGGCCCACCAGGGTGAAGCGGTCGCCGTCCTTGCGGTAGAGGCATCCGCGGTCCTCGGTCGGCGGGTTCACCCGGGGGTTGTCGACGAGCAACAGATGGCCGCCGTCGGGGAGATCGCCGAGGATCACGGTGAGTGCGGCCAGGATGCGGCTGTCGGTGAAGTACAGGCGGCGCAGCACGTTGGCGACCTTGATCAGGTCCGGACGCGGACCCGACCAGGGTGTGAAGATGTCGTGGGTGCGCAGCTCGAGCCGGGGGTCGCCGGCCAGGAGGTCCCGTGTCGCCGGGTTGACCAGGGGGACCGTTCGGACGTCGGAGCCGGATCGCCACAACCGGGAGGCCCGGGCCAGGGTGGGCCGGTAGAGCAGGGCCACCAGAGGGGACAGTGCGGGCCAGGCCACCGTCCGCGGTCCGGCGACGACCACGACCGTCCCCGCCCCGTCCAGGAAGACGGTGTGCCGCCGGGTGCGGACGGCGTGCACCTCCAGGTAGAGGTCGGCGATCAGGTACCGGGCGAAGCCGTCGAGCCGTGTCGCCAGCTCGACCGAGGTACTCCCGTCGGAGGCCCCGATGTCGACGATGACGGCACCGGACAGGTCCAGGTGCTCCAGCAGCAGGGCGTCCGCCGCGGCGTGCCGGCCCGAGCCGGTGATCTTCCGGGTGGAGCCGACGGCGAAGGCGGCCATCGCCCGGCTGAAGGTCGCCGGGTCCGTGCCGGGATCCTGGACGAGGCGGGGGTCGAGCCAGGTGAAGCGGCGCAGCGGGCGTTCGACGGCACGGGGCCACCTGCCCGCGATGAGGCGGACGGGAAAGAGCATGTCAGTCCTTTCCGGGGGAGGGATGTGCGTCCGTCAGGCGGTGGATCGATCCCGCCCAGACGGCGACCAGGAGGAACCAGGTGAAGGAGGCCGTCACCGGGGCGACCATGTACTCCACGGTGAGGCCGTGCACGAGCAGGAAGGTGAGGACCCCGCGGGCCGGGAGGGCGTGTTCGGCGGCATGGACCGATGGCGGCCGGGTGAGGAGGACCAGCAGGGCCAGGCACAGCGTCAGGTAGAGGAACAGGCCGAGGACCCCCTGATCGACCAGGAGGTTCTGCACGGCGTTGTGCGCCCCGCCGAGGCCGGTCCGGTCGAGGAACAACCCGCGTGAGGCGGTGAGGCCATGCCGAACCAGAGGCGGTCCTGGGCGGGCGCCCAGGACAGCTCCCACAGCTGGGTGCGGCCGTTCAAGGTGGCCAGACGGGCCGCGCTCTCGCCCCGGGCGAGGTACTCCCGTAACGGGGTCGCGGCGATCAGCCAGGTGACGACCACCAGGGCGGTGCCGATGACGAGGAATTCGGCCCTGCGCCGCAGCGAGACCCGGCCGGCGATCACGGTGAGGGCGGCGGCGACGAAGCCGGCGAGCGCCCCCCGGGTGTGCGTCGCGATGAGCGCCGCGACGTGCACCGTGAACAGCAGCAGGTAGACGTTCGGGTGCCAGATTCTCCCGCCGTGCGGTTGCGCACCGGTGAGCAGGTAGGACAGCAGCAGGACGGCGCTGATCCCCAGCCAGGAGGCCGCGACCACGGGGTGCACGCTCAACCAGCTGAACCGGTCGGGTTCCAGGCCGACGGCCGGCCGCCTGAAGGCGATTCCGACGCCGACGGCCGCCGTGGCCGCGACGATGTACCCGTGGGCGACCCGGTGCAGGGTGGGCAGCCCGCCGATATCCCCCAGCCTGACCGCGAGGGCGGCCCAGACCAGCAGCTCCGCCATCCGGACGGCGGCCAGGGCGGGGAACGGTGAGTAGACCGCCGACAGCAGCAGATCGGCGACGAAGAGTGCGGTCAGGCCCTGCACCAGGGTGATCCGGCCGGGGGAGGGAAGACGTGCGGGGTAGAGCCCGATGACGAGGGCGGCGACGGCCGCGAACAGGGCGATCTCGACCAGGACGGCGGCGTCGAGCTGCCCGGACACGGCACTCGTCGGGTCCCGGACCCGGACCTTGAGGTCGCTGCCGATCATCAGCGCCACGGCGAGGACGGCGAGCAGGGGCCGGCTGGTCACGGCGACGGGACGGGGGAGGGAGGTGGTTGCCCGGTCCCCCGGGGCGGGGGCCGGCGGAACCGGTCGGTTCACTGCGGGTCCGGGACGAGGGAGCGGCACAGCCGCTCGTAGCCGTCGGTGACCTGGTCCCAGCGGAACCGCTGGGTGACGTCTTCCCGGCCCTGGTCGCCCCTCTTGCGGTTGAGCCGGGGTTCGGCCTCGGCCTCGCGGATCGCGGCGGCCAGACTGTCGACTCCGTCGAAGTACAGGCCGTTGCCGTCGACGACTTCCCGGTTGAAGGCGACGTCGTAGCAGATCACCGGGGCCGCGGCGGCCATCGCCCGCAGCAGCGACGGGTTCGTCCCGCCGACGGAGTGGCCGTGCAGGTAGCTCGTCGCCCCCGCGTAGAGGGCGTTGAGTAGTTCCTGGTCCCAGACGGCGCCGAACATGCGCACCCCGCCGGACCGGGCGAGCAGCTGCAGGCTGCGCTGGTACGGCCCGGGGTAGGGCACCGAGCCGACCACGACCAGGGGGAGACCGGAGCCGCTGCGCCGGTACCCGCGGATGATGAGGTGGACGTTGTTCTCCGGTTCCAGCCGCGCGACGACCAGGTGGTAGCCGCCGGACTCCAGGCCGTGTTCGGCGAGCCGGTGCCGGGCGGGGTCGGTGAGGACGGGGGCGCCGTAGGCGAGGTAGGTCGGTGCGGTCGCGTACGTCTGCCGGTAGTACTCCTGGATCCCGAGTGAGTCGGTGATCAGGGCGCTCGCCCAGCGCACGGACAGCCGCTCGCTGAGCCGGTAGTAGCGCTTCCCGGTGGGGCCCCACTTGTCGCGCTTCCATTCCATCCCGTCGACGTGGACCACCGCGGGGACCCGGATGGCCTTGAGCGCGGGCAGGATCGGCGCGTTCGCGGCGTTGAAGACGACAGCCACATCGGCGCGCCGGGCGATCAGGTGCGCGGCGGACAGCATGCTGTGGCTGAGGGTTTCCAGGCTGCGGATGCGGACGGCGGGCAGGTGCACCCGGTGCATGCCGAGGTAGGTCGGGGAACGGTTCTCGCCGCGGCAGTACACGACCACTTCGTGGCCCCGTTCCACCAGGCGGCGGCCGATCTCCTCGACGGCCGTCTCGAAACCGCCGTAGCGCGCGGGTACTCCGCGCGTTCCGATCATGGCGATTCGCATGGTCCCCCCCTGTGGCGACGAACTGGGTGCAGGTAGCCCGAGTGTGCGGTGCCCCGTACGGTCGCCGAGGTGCCGTCGGCAAGGCTGAGGGGACTCTGGACGGCCCCATCCGGTGGTGCTGCGGGTTTTCCCTCACCGGTCGGCGTTCGGCTCCGGGCCGGTCCGTGCGGTGGTTACCGTGCGACGGTGCGTTGGCTCCCGGAACGTCCCTGGCGACGTGCGGCGCAGCAGCCGGCGTCTGGTCGCCGGCTGCTGCTCGTGCACCCCTCGGCCGAGCTCTACGGGTGCGATCGGATGCTCGTGCAGTCGGTCCGTGCCCTGGCCCCGCACTGGGATCTGCACGTTGCGCTCGGCCGGGACGGGCCGCTGGTCGGTGCCTGCCGGGAGGCCGGGGCGAGGACCGAGGTGCTGGCCCTGCCCATGCTGCACAAGGGGATGTTCACCGTCCGCGGCCTGTCCCGCTTCGTCCGTGACACGGTGCGCGGGGTTCTTGCCGCACGACGGCTGGTCCACGTCGAACGCCCGGATCTGGTGTACGTGAACACGGTGACGGTGCCCGCGTGGCTACTGGTCGCCCGGTCGGCCGGGATCCCCGCGATCTGCCATGTGCATGAGGCGGAGGAGGCCGTTCCCGCGCTCGTCCGGTGGATGCTCGCGGTCCCGCTGCGTCTGGCCCGGTCGGTGCTGGCGAACAGCGAGGCCGCCCGCGGCGTCCTGGTGCGCTCCGACCGGCGGCTGGCCGGTCGGATCCGGGTCGTGCACAACGGGGTTCCCGGGCCCGCCGCCGACCCCGCGCCGCTGCGCGACCGGCTGGACGGCGACGTCCGGTTGCTGCTCGTCGGCCGGCTCGCGCACCGCAAGGGCAGCGACGTCGCCGTGGAGGCGCTGCGCCTGTTGGGGGAGCGCGGAATCGGCGCGCGGCTCACCCTGGCCGGGGACGCCGCCGCCGGATACGACGGGTACGTCGAGGGTCTGCGGGATCAGGTCACGCGGGCGGGTCTGACCGACCGGGTCACCTTCGGCGGTTTCGTCCCCGACGTGTGGGGGTTGCACGGGGCCGCGGACATCGTCCTGGTTCCCTCCCGGTGGGAACCCTTCGGCAACGTCGCGGTGGAGGGGATGCTCGCGGGTCGCCCGGTGATTTCCTCCGACGCCCAGGGGCTGCCGGAGATCGTCGAGGACACCCGGTCGGGATTGGTGGTCCCGGCCGGTGATGCGGTAGCGCTGGCCGGTGCGGTGGAACGGCTCGTGGCGGACTGGCCGTGGGCACGTCGCCTGGCCGCCACCGGCCAGGTCCGGGCGAGGTCCCGGTTCGGAACCGACCGGTACGCCCGGCAACTCCAGGAGTTCATGTCGGATCAGGCCGCGGAGCGCGGCCGGACGGATCAGGCCGCAGAGCGAGGCCGGACGGGGATGGCCGCGGAGCGCGGCCGGACGGGGATGGGATGAGGGGGGTTGACGACGTGCATCCGGTAGATGAGGTGTTGCCGGCACGCCATGACGGGCGGCCCAAGCGGCACGCCGTGCACGTGGGGGAGGTCTGGCCGGCCCGGGCGTTGCTTCCGGGCCGGGACGAGGCCCTGGCCATCCGGGGCCTGTCGGCCGCGGCGGGGCCGGCGCGGGGTGCCTCCGGTGCTGCGGGCCCGGACATCAGCCTGGTGCAGGCGCTGCTGTGGTTCCGGTGGCTGGTGGTCGGGGTGCTGCTCGGTGCCGTGTTGTTGGGCGCCGGTGGCGCCCTGCTGTTGCGGCCCGCCCCGACGGCTACGGCGCAGATCGCCGTCCTCGACCCGCGGGGCAACACCGTGCTGCGACAGGGGGTTACCTCCGAGGCGAGTTTCCGGACCTATACCGAGCAACGGGCTGTCTACGCGGTGTCGCAGGAGGTTCTGGTGCAGGTCTCCACCCGGTTGCGCGAGCAGCGGCTCGTCTACGACCCGGACGACCTGCGGGACCGGGTCACGGCGGTGGTGTCCGATTCCGGGGCGGTGATCGACATTACCGCCGTGGCGGACAGCGGTGCGGAGGCGGCCGCGATCGCGGACACGGTCGTGGCCGTCTACCGGGACCTCACCCGTGCGGATCTGCGGGCCCAGGTCGCCGCCCAGACGAAGGCGGTGAACGAGGCGATCGCCGCACTGTCCCGGTCCGACTCAGGTGAGCTGTCCGATGAGGTCAACGCGAGTGCGGTGGCGCAGACGGTGACCGCCCTGCAATCCCGTGCCGCCCAGGCCGCCGTGGACGCCTCCACGGCCATGGACGGCACCCGGTTCGTGGTGCCCGCCCGGATCTTGCCGTCCGATCTGCGGGCGACGCTGTTCCGGGGGATGGCCACCGGGGCGGCCGTCGGCGTGCTGCTCACCGTCGTGCTCGGGTACGTCCTCGCCGAGAGGGTGCCCGCCGGAGGGCCGCGGCGTCGCGGTACCGGCCCGGCCCGGCTAGCCCCGGCCGGACCGGTTCCGGACGGACAGACATCCTTTGGACCGACGTCGCCGGGGTCCGGGCCGGCCGCGCAGAACGGACAGGCATCCTTCGGACCGGCGTCGCCGGGGTCCGGGCCGGCCGCGCAGACACCGGAGCAGAAGGGGCGGGTCGAGGAGGAATCGCCAACGGAGGAACGGGCCGGGGCAGAACCGTCCGCCGACGGTCCTCCCGGGGAGGAACCGGTCGGGGATAGACCGGCCGGGGAGGAACCGGCCGGGGACGGTCCTCCCGGGGAGAAACCGGTCGGGGAGGAACCGGTCGGGGATGGACCGGCCGGGTCTGCGGGGAGGTGGTGGTGATGTCCTCGCCCGATGCCGGCCGACCGGACCGGCGCGCGGTGCTGGAGCAGCTGTCCCGGGCGCAGAAACCCCCGGGTGCCGGCTCGCCGGCCTACTCCCGGTTCGTCAACCGCCGTCTGGGCCGCCAGCTCGCCGCCGTGGCCCACCTCGCCGGGGCGACCCCCGATCAGGTGAGCATCCTCAGTGCGGCGGCCACGGCGGGTGCCCTGGTGCTGGTCGCATTCGCTCCGGTGGGTGTGTTCAGTGCGGTGGCCGTGACCGCCGCGCTCGTGCTCGGGTACGCCTTGGACTCCGCGGACGGTCAGCTGGCCCGGCTGACCGGGCGCAGCCGCCCGGCGGGGGAGTGGCTGGACCACACCATCGACGCGTTCAAGGTTCCCGCCGTGCACCTGAGCGTGCTCATCGGCTGGTATCACGGGGTGGACCGACGCGGTGCCCTCCTGCTGGCTCCGGTGTTGTTCGCGGTCCTGGCCAGCGGCCTGTTCTTCACCCCCTGGGTGATGGAGCGGATGCGAAGGGAACATGCGGCCGCCGCACGGGTGGCGGCCGCCGGAAGGCGGGGGACGGTGCGCTCGCTGCTGCTGCTGCCCACCGACTTCGGCGTGTTGATCCTGCTGTTCTTGCTCTGGGGGGCACCGGCGGTGTTCGCGGCCGGCTACCTGGCCCTGCTGATCGCGACCGTGCTGTTCGCCGCGCTCGCCCTGCCGCGCTGGTTCGGCGAGGTCGTGACGTTCGGGGTGGCCCGGTGAGGCCGCCGGGGACCCGGCGGCGGCGCACCGGGGTCATCGGGTACGCGCCCGGCGGGTACGACCTGTTCCACATCGGGCACCTGCAGCTACTGGCCCGGTCCTGGGGCGCCTGCGACTACCTGGTCGCCGGCGTGGCCACCGACGAGGTACTGCAGCAGATGAAACGGACGGCACCGGCGATCCCGTTGGAGGAGCGCTTGGCGATCGTCGATTCGGTGTCCTACGTCGACCTGTGCGTCGTGGACACCTCCCCGGACAAGCTCGTGGCCTGGCACGAGGTGCGGTTCGACATCCTGTTCAAGGGCGACGACTGGCGGGGCACGCCGCAGGGGGCGCGCCTGGAACAGGATCTCGCGACGGTCGGCGCCCGGGTGGTGTACTTCCCGTACACCGCGTCCACGTCGTCCACGCAGCTGCGGGCCTGGCTGCACGGCGCCGGGGGCGACGCGGCCTGACATGGTTCTGCTGGGCACCGGGCGATCGCCGCGTCGGAGACCGGGAACGGCCCTGCGACGTGCCGTCCCGGTCCTCGGCGCGGCCGGGGCCCAGTTCTCCCAGGCGGCCGGGTCGTTCGTGGTGTCCGTGCTGTCGTTGCGGCAGACCGACGTGCACGTGTTCGCCACCTTGTCCCTCGCCCTCGGCGCGCTGGTGGTCGTCACCTCGATCAGCACCGGGCTGATCGGGGACCCGCTGACGGTTCTGGACCGGCACGATCCGGCGACCCGGACGGCGCTGCGCCGGCTCCTGCTCGTCGTGCTCGTCGCGGTGTCCGTCCTCGGCGCCGTGGCGCCGGTCGCCGGCGGTCTCCTCGGGGTCGGGGAGGGCCTGATGTTCGGGCTGCTGGTCGCGGTGTGGGTACTGGAGGACGTGCTGCGCCGGCTGCTCATCGCCGGCCTGCACTTCTGGCGGGTGGTTGCCGTCGACCTCACGCATCTGGTGGTCGTCGTCGGCATCCTCGAGGTGGCCGCGACGCTGTCGGCGCGGCCACCGGGGGTGACACGCTTCTTCCTGGCCCTGATCGTCGGGCAACTGGCCGCACTGGCCCTCGCCGTCGGCATCCTGCCGGGGCCGGAACGTTACCTCGGTCCGGCGGTGGCCGGCCGGGTCGGAGCGGTTCTGCGCTACGGGGCGAGCAGGGCGGTGCAAGGGTTGCTGCGTCCCGGCGTACTCCTGCTCCTGCGGGTCGTCGTGCTGGCTGTCTGCGGGACCCGGGCCCTGGCCGTGTTGGAGGTCGGCAGGATCGTCACGGCTCCGGCACTGCTGCTGGTCGCCGGGGGCGGGTCCTATCTGCTGAGCCGGCACGCCGCACGTGCCCGGACCGGCGGGACCGAGGGGCGCCGGGACGCGGACCGGGCCGCGTTGCTGCTCGCCGTGGCGGCATTCGCGGTGATGTCCGTCGTGTCGGTCGCCGTCCTCGCCGTCCCCCGGATCCTCGGGGGAACCCCGGTGGGCCGGACCGGGTCGGAAACACTGGTTCCGCTGCTCGCAGCCTGGGGCGGGTACGTCCTGTCGGTGGCCGTGGCCATGCCGTATACGAGCCTGGGCGCGGTCCTGGTGCCCCAGGCCCGGCTGCTGCGGGCGCGGGTGGCGGACGCCGCCGCGCAGGTGGCGGGCGGCCTCGTGCTGCTCGCCGTCGCCCCGACGTCCTGGCTGCTTCTCCCGTTGTTGCTCGGTGCCGTGTCGCTGACGATGACCTGGACGGTGCTCCGGTCCCTGCTCGGTTCCCCGGGGCCGGGGCCCGGCCCCGGATCCGGAGCCGGTTCGGCAACGGAGAGAGGGACGTCCGGGAAGGAAGCGAGGGGAGAACCCGGGGTCGGCCTGCCGTGACCGCGGGCGGACCCATCACTCCGATAAATATGTCCGGTATCGGAGGGTCTGCTCCGGTTGCTGGCTTTCCACCGGGAGTTCACGTCCTGCCCGCACGGCGGGCCGCGAGTCGCTAGAACCGTTGCTGCACGGGTTTCGAGCAGGCGGAGGACGAGATCGTATGGCGGACAAGGATACCGGTTACCGTTTCCCGAGGCGTGTCGTCGGGGTTACGGTCCTCGCCCTCACCCTCGGGGGGCTCACCGGGGTAGCAGCCGTACCCGCGACCGCGGAGGTGGTCGGTGGCGGGGGCCAGGCGGGGATGACGGATCCGGAGACGATCAGCGCGGATGTGCTTCCGGCCCCGCAGACGAACGGTCCGGTGTACTCGGTCGCCATCGCGGGAAACACCGTCTACGCGGGGGGCCGGTTCACCTCGGCCCGGCCGTACGGTTCGGCCCCCGGCACCGATGAGGTTCCCCGCACGAACCTGCTCGCCTTCGACCTGACCACCGGTGAGCTGCTGCCCTGGGCCCCCGTCGTGGCCGGGACCCCGTTCAACGGCAGCGCCGACTTCTGCACCTCGCTGCCGAACGGCCAGACGGTGTGCGACACCGTCTTCCGGGTCCGGGCGGCTCCGGACGGCTCCCGGGTCTACGTCGGCGGGGACTTCACCTCCATCGACGGCGTACCCCGCTACCGGGCCGCCGGGTTCGACACCGCGACCGGGGAGATGATCAGCACCTTCCGTCCCGCACTGTCCTCCCGGGTCCGGGCCCTCGCGGTCACCGAGGACCGGGTGTACCTCGGCGGCGCGTTCACCAGCGTCGACGGCACGGCCCGGCAGCACATCACGGCGGTCGACCTGACCGGTCGGGCCGTACCCGGTTTCTCGGCCTCCAGCGACTACGACGTATGGGCGATGGCACCGTCGCAGGACCGTTCCCGCGTCGTCGTCGGCGGCCGGTTCGGGAACTTGTCCGGTGCCGGCCGGCACGGGTTGGGGACGGTGCTGGCCTCCGACGGTTCGGCGGGTCCGTGGGATTCCACCGTCGGTACCAGCGTGGTCTCGGCCGGGGCCGCAGTCACCGATGTGGCCGTCGAGGGGAGTACCGCCGTCGCCTCCGGGTTCGACTATGTGTCGGGCGGCCCCCGGCGGTTCGAGGGGCGGCTGGCCGCGGACGTCGACACCGGGAACCTGATCTGGCACGACCGTTGCCTCGGGGATACCCAGGCGGTCGCCGTCTCCGAGGGCGTCGTCTACAGTGCCTCGCACTCCCACGACTGCGGCGCGATGGGGGTGGGGGCGTTCACGGGGAACGGGCGGTACCAGAGGATCGTCGCCGAGACCCTGGATGCCCGTGGGAGGACCGCCTTCGGTGAGCCGCGTCCGGACATGCTCGTCACGTTCCCGAACACCAACGGTGGGCCCGCGGGCTGCACCTACTGCAACGGTCCGTGGACGGTGGCGGCGGACGGCGGGTACGTGATCTATGGCGGGGAGTTCTCCACGGTCAACGACGCGGCGCAGCAGGGACTGGCCCGGTTCGCCGTGCGCAGCCAGGCGCCGGGAGAGATCCCGCCGATCGCCCTCGGGACGCCTCAGGGCTGGAGCGGTTTCCGCAGCGCCACCCTGTTCTGGACCGCGGCCTGGGATCGGGACAACGCCGAGCTCACGTACAACATCTTCCGGGACGGAATCGTGGTCGGATCGCTCCGGGGGACCAGCTACTGGTGGTCGGCCCCGCGGCTGACCTGGACCGACTCCGGTGCTCCGAGCGGTGTGCACAGCTACGCGGTGCAGGTCGTCGACGAGGACGGGAACGGGGTCCGGTCCTCAGCGGTGCAGGTCCGGGTGTTCTGAGCGCTTGCTGGTGACCCCCGCGTGAGCGGGTACGTATCTCCTTCAGCACATGGGCCCTCGTGACCGGGTGGTGACCCCGCGCGAGCGGGTACGTACCCGGGCGGCACACCCCGGCCGGTACCGGCGGACCGAACCCCGGTACCCGAATTCCCGGTCACGGACCCCGGAGCACGGGGTCCGTGACCGGGAATTCGAGGTGCGGGGCAACCTTCGGCCCGTCCACCGGGGACATAGAGGTAGGCGAGTCCGCGGCCGGGGCACCGGACATGAGCACGAGGAGAGCAATGGGAAATCCGAGGTTGGTCCTGTCGATCGGAACGGTGGCCGCGGTCGCGGCCGTCACCGGGATCGTCACATCGCTGCCTGCGTCGGCGAGCAGCGGGTGCACCGTCGCCTACCGGACCACCGTGCAGTGGCCGGGGGGTTTCGGTGCCGACGTGGACATCCACAACCTGGGCGACCCGGTTGACACGTGGACCCTGGACTGGTCCTTCCCGGCGGGGCAGGAACTGACCCAGGCCTGGAATGCCACCGCGACCCAGAACGGAGCCCGGGTCACCGCGACCGACGCCGGCTACAACAGGTCCCTCGACACCGGTGGGAACGTGTCCTTCGGTTTCCTCGGCACCTGGACGGGCAGCAACCCCGACCCGACGAGCTTCCGGCTGAACGGGGTGACCTGCTCCGGCGAGGTGACGACACCGGACCCGACGGCCCCGGTCACGTCACCGGCCACGGGTGAACCGTCGGCGACGGCGTCCCCCACCACGTCGACCCCGACCTCGACGACAACCTCCACCACCCCGACCACTCCGGTGACCAGCCCCGCCACCGGTGGCGTCCCGGACGACGCGGCCTGGGTGGCCTCCGGGCAGTGGGATTCCTGGACGGAGGATGAACACCAGACTCAGCGCGTTGGGGTCAGTGACCAGTTCCTTCGACGTGTCGGTGCCGGCTGATGGCGACTACGCGACGGCCTACGACATCTGGGCCGACAACCACGCCTACGAGGTGATGATCTGGACGAACCAGCAGGGTGCGGTGAGCCCGATCGCCTCGGCCTACGACGGGAACGGGCCGATCCCGGAGGAGAGCGGCGTCGTGCTCGGCGGGCACACCTGGAACATCTACCGCGGCTCGAACGGGAGTAACGCGGTCTTCTCCTTCGTCCGCACCGGCGACACGAATTCCGGCGATGTCGATGTGCTGGCCGTGCTGACCTGGTTGCGGACCCAGGGCTGGTGGGCCGATGTGACGATCGACGACGTGGAGTTCGGGTTCGAACTCACCGGAACCGCGGGGAGGTCCGACTTCGTCTGCAACGACTTCGTCCTCGACTACCGGTAGCCCCGCAAGCCGGTTGACCCGCAGGCCCAACGGAACGGAGCCGGAACCGTGCCGCCGACGGACGCTGGCACGGTTCCGGTGCGCGGCACGGTACGGCCGTGCCGC
>JARRQM010000005.1:0-15188 GCA_037381765.1 Kineosporiaceae bacterium | reverse complement strand
CACCGCTTGATGGGGCGAGACACCGCACCCGGCGTCGGGAGCTGGGGCCCCGGCAGGGGCGGAGACGGGGTGGGACGGGGCGGGAAGGGACGGGGCGGTCCCGTCGCGGGCCGGACCGGTCGATCCTGTCGGGGTCAACCGTTTCCGACCGTGGTCGGGCCTGCGGTACCGGGAACGGCCGGTAGGTCGTCGGCGAGGACGGTGAGGGCGTCGTCGCCGCCGCTCAGGTAGGCCGTCCAGTCCCGGCCGGAGCCGGCCATCGACGCCGCCCGCTCCTTCCAAGCCCGCCGGAGGGCCTCGGTCAGGGTGGCGAATCCGTCGGGATCGTCGAGGACACCCGCCCGGCGGGCGTTCCGGCGTAGCTCGGAGAGGGCGCTCAAGGCGCCTTCGGCGTACTTCACCGCCGGGACGGACTCTCCGGAGCGCGCGATCGAGCACATCGACCGGTTACCGGCCAGATCGGTGAGGGAGGCCTCGGCCCGGGACAGATGGTCCCGGAGGAGCTGTTCCGGCGTAGCGGTCACCGCCCCATGATGGCGAACCCCCGGCGGGGACCGCGCCGGAGGGCACACCACGCCGACGGCCCCGGACGGCCCGGCGGCTGCGGGTGGCGTCGTCCGGGGGACCGCCTCCGGACGTGCGGTGAACCTGGGAGGATGCGAGAGCTGACGCCGGGAGGACGCGCCGTTCGTCCCGGCGGTACCCGGCCCACCTGCCCTGGAGCTGCCACCCGTGCTCGCTTTCCTGCTCGCCTGCCTGGTGGGGTTGATCCTGCTCGCCCGGGCCTCGGACGCACTCGTCTCCGGGTCTTCGGCGCTCGCCGCCCGGCTCGGGGTGCCGACCCTCGTCGTCGGCGTCGTCATCATCGGGTTCGGTACGTCATCGCCGGAGCTGCTGGTCAGCGGTCTGGCCGCGGCGGGGAATTCCCCGGCGATCGGGGTCGGTACCGTGATCGGTTCCAACATCGCGAATCTCAGTCTCGTTCTCGGGGTGGGGGCGTTGGTGGCACCGCTCGCGGTGCGGGCCGCGGTGGTGCGTCGGGAAGCCCCGCTGTCCCTTCTCGCCACGGTCGTCTTCGCGGTGGCCGTCCGGGACGGGCTGACCCGGCCGTGGGGGCTGGTCCTCCTCGTTCTCCTCGGCGTCTCGCTCGGGCTCCTGGTGCGGTGGGCGCTCGCCGACCGGGCCGAGGCGGGGAACGGGTCGCGGGCCCTTCGCGAGGAGGTCACCGGGGTCATCGAGACCGGAGAGACCCGCCGGATGGCGGTCGTCGTCGGGCAGGCGCTCGGTGGGCTGGTCGGCACCATGGTGGGCGCGCAGGTGCTGGTGTGGGGGGCGGTCGGGGTGGCCCGGGAGGCCTCGCTGCCGGAGGGGTTCATCGGGGCGACGATCGTCGCCATCGGGACGTCCTTGCCCGAACTCGTCACCGCGGCCCAGGCCGCGCGCCGCGGCGACCTGCTCGGCTCCAACCTGTTCAACGCTCTTGCTGTCGGCGGTCTGATCGCCGTTGTCGGTGGTGGTGCCGCCGTGGGCGGTGGGCTGCGCGGGGTGGGGGTGTTCGTCATGCTCGCCGTGTCCGCCCTCGCCCTGCTGTTCATGGGCCGGGACTTCAAGGTCGTGCGGTGGGAGGCGGCGGCCCTGCTCGTGGTGTATCTGGTCACTCTGCCGTTGCTGTCCCTGGGGTGATCGGTGTCTCCCGGATGTTCGTGGGGCCGGCGGGAAGCGGTGTCTCCGGGAACCGGGGGTTCGCCGCAGCGATAGTGGTCCCGCGGGGGATGCCCCGGACGGGGGCGTCGAACTCGGGATGCGCTCGGTCGGCTACGGTGGGGTACCGAAACGCCGGGAGCCTCGGTGGCGCCGGTGTTTCTGTGTCACCGTTCCCGACCTGAGAGGTTCCCGTGCGGGCGCGTGATCTTGTCCAGGACTTCCCCACGGTGCACAGATCGACACCGGTGGCCGAGGCCGCGAAGATGCTGGCCCGGCTCAGCCTGCCCGGTCTGGTCGTCATCGATGACGACGGCCGTCCGGTCGCCGTGCTGCCCTGCGTGGAGATCCTCAGCATGGCCGTACCGCAGTACTGCCAGGACGATCCGACCCTGGCCCGGGTGATCGACGAGGCCGCCGCCGACGTGTTCGCCCAGCAGCTCGGGGACCGGACCCTCGCCCAGGCGATGCCGGGCCACCGGTGGGCCCCGGCCACCGTCGACGGTGACGCCACGGCCCTGGAGGTCGCGGCGGTGATGGCGGGGGCGAACAGTCCCGTGGTCGCCATCATCGACGGGAGCGGAAAGGTGGACGGAGTCATCACCTTGACCACGCTGCTCGAACGGGTACTCGGCTGATGTCGGCACTGGCCTGGACCGCGGTGGTCGTTTTCACCGTCGCCTACGTACTGATCGCCTCGGAGAAGATCCACCGGGTCAAGGTGGCGCTCGGCGGCGCCGTGGTGATGTTGCTCATCGGGGCGACGGACGCCCACCACGCCCTTTTCTCCGAAGAGTCCGGCATCGACTGGAACGTCATCGTCCTGCTCATCGGGATGATGCTGATCGTCGCCGTGTTGCGGCGCACCGGGGTATTCGAGTACATCGCGATCTGGTCGGTGAAACGGACCCGGGGGCGGCCCTTCCTCGTCCTCGTCGTCCTCATCGTGGTCACCGCGGTCGCCTCAGCGGCCCTGGACAACGTCACCACGGTGCTGCTGATCGCTCCGGTGACCTTCCTGGTCTGCGAGCGGCTGGCCGTCCCCGTCGTTCCCTACCTCATCGCCGAGGCGATGGCGAGCAACATCGGAGGGACGGCGACGCTGGTCGGTGACCCGCCGAACATCATCATCGCCAGCCGCAGCGGCCTGTCGTACCTGGACTTCCTGATCCATCTCGCGCCGATCATCGTGCTCGTCATGGTCGTGTTCATCGCGCTGAGCCGGGTGATGTTCCGCGGCTCGTTCGACGCCGACCCGGAGCGGGTTCGCGGGATCATGGAACTGGACGAGAAGGAGGCGATCCACAACCCGCGGCTGCTCGTCCTCGGCCTGGTCGTGCTCGGGTTCGTCACCGTCGCCTTCGCGTTGCACACCGTCCTGCACATGGAACCCTCGGTCGTCGCGATCGTCGGGGGGCTCGTGCTGCTCGCCTTTTCCCGGCTCGACGCGGAAGATGTGGCGCGCGACGTGGAATGGCCGACCCTGCTGTTCTTCGCCGGCCTGTTCATCATGGTCGGTGCACTGGTCAATACCGGAGTGATCGAGCAGGTGGCGAACTACGCCGCGGACGCCGCGAGCGGCCGGCTGGCGACGGCCTCGGTCGGGTTGCTGTGGGGGTCGGCGGTGCTTTCCGGGGTCGTCGACAACATCCCCTACGTCGCGACGATGAGCCCCGTCGTCGCCGAGGTCGTGCACGCCGAGGGCGGCGGGCAGCAGGCGTCCGCGTTGTGGTGGGCCCTGGCCCTCGGTGCCGATCTCGGCGGGAACGCCACAGCCGTCGGAGCCTCGGCGAACGTCGTCATCATCGGGTTGGCCGAACGCGCCGGTCACCGGATCGGCTTCTGGCAGTTCACCCGGTACGGCTTGCTGGTCACCACGGTCACGCTGCTCGTCACCACCCCGTACGTGATCCTGCGGTACTTCGTTTTCGGCGGGTGAGGTGGCCCCGGGGCCGGATGCTGGTGCGGCCCCGGGCCCAGATGGGTGATCCGGGCCCGTACCCGGACCCGGCCGGACCTCCCGCAGCACACCGGCCCTCCCCATGCCCGGGTGGCCGTGCCACCAGTGGCTGGTATCCCGCTGCCAGGTGTGACGATCCTCCCCACGCCCGGGTGACCGTGCGGTGAGCCTGGTTGGGCGGGGGCGGCGGATCACGGGTCGGTGGTCTTGTCGGTGGGGCGCCGCCCGGTCACCTGGGCCGGGGAACGTGGTCGTCCTGTCCGGTGTGACCGTGCGGTGCGGCCGGTCCGGGGGCTACCGGAAGGTGCGGGCGGCGCGGACCTCGATGTCGTGCAGCACCTCATCGGCCGCCGCCGGGGTGACCGTGCCGGAGGTCCGGGCTTTCAACGCCACTTCCCGTTCGATCGCGCTGGCCCGGTCGAGTACTGCGGACAGCTGGTTCTCGAAGTCCCGCTCGGCAGCTTCGGCAGCTTCCGCCGCCGTGGTGGCCTCGGCGGCTTCGGCGGCGGCTCCGGCTGGCCCGGAGGCGTCCAGGGCTCCGGCCATCGCCCGGGACACCGCGTTCTGGGCGTGCAGCCGGGCCTCGTACTGGGCGATGACCGCCTCATGTGCCGGGCCGACCGGGTCCCCGGCCTCGTCCCGCAGGGTACGGGCCGCGGCGTGCATGGCTTCCCGCCGGAGCTCGTTGGCCTCGGCGTGTTCGTCGCTGTCGCTGCCCACCCGCAGCCGGCGGACCAGCGGGGTGAGGGTGAGGCCCTGGGCGACCAGGGTGACCAGGACGCAGGCGAGTCCGACGAGCACGACGGGCGCGCGCCAGTCGAGGGCGCTGCCGTCCTCGGCGACATGCGGTAGGGCGAGAGCGGTGGCGACGGTGACGATGCCGCGCATCCCGGCCCAGGAGACGACCGCGGTCTCCCGCCAGCCGTAGGGGACCGGCGCATCGCGCCGCCGGGCTACCGTGCGGGTCAGTGCCGTCGCGGGGAACAGCCACAGCGGCCGGAAGAACACGACGGTGGCGAGGACGGCGACGGCCAGCCAGACGGTCGAGGAGTCCACGGTGGTGTGTCCGATGACGACGGTGAGTTCGAATCCGACGAGGACGAACACCCCACCGGTGATGAGGAAGTCCGCGTAGTCCCACACCGAGCGGCCGAGCAGCCAGCCGCGGGCGGTCAGTGCCGGGTGCGCGTAGCTGCGCAGGTAGAGCCCGAGCACGAGGACGGCGAGGACGCCGGAGCCTTCGAAGTGTTCCGCGCCGAGGTAGGCGACGAACGGGGCGGCGATGGTCACGGTCGTCTCGGCGGCGGCGTCGTGCAGGGCGGCCAGCGCCACCTTGGTCAACCAGCCGAGCAGCAGGCCCGCGCCGAGCCCGACGACGAGGGTGAGGAGCAGCTCGATTCCGGCGTGCGAGGCGGAGAATTCCCCGGTGACCGCGACGGCGACGGCGACCTTGTACATGACGAGGGCGGTGGCGTCGTTGAACATGCCTTCGCCCTCCAGCACGGTGACCATGCGTTCGGGCAGGCGCAGCCGGCGGGCCACGGCGGTCGCGGCGACCGGGTCGGGCGGGGAGACGATCGCCCCGAGGACGAGGGCCGCCGTCCAGGGCAGCCCGGCGAGGTGGGCGACGACCGCGGCGACCGCGGCGGTGGACACGGTGAGCCCGACGGCGAGCAGGAGCACCGGCCCGGCGGCGTCCCGGAACTGCCCCACCGTGGTCCGCTGGGTCGCGGCGAACAGCAGCGGCGGGAGGACCACCGGCAGGACGAGTTCGGCGTTGAGATCGAGGGCAGGCATCCCGGGCAGGACGGCGAGGACGAGCCCGTAGAGGAGCAGGAGGATCGGCTGCGGGACGTTGATCCGGTCGGCGAGCGGGGTCAGGACGACGATTCCGACGACGAGTAGGGCGAGCAGCAGCACGGAGCCTCCCCAGCACACGGTGACAAATGACTCGCCGAGCTGACTTCCCGGCACCCCGGGCATACCCTAGCGGCCCCGGGTCGGGGGCCCCGCCCCGGCCTTTCCGGGGCCCGGTGAGGTGCTGGTCCGGTGGGCCCGGTGCGGTGTTTAACGCGGGCGCTTCAGGCGTCGGCGGATCCGGGTGGCGAGGCGGCGCCGCGGCCGGAGTGTCCGCGTGCCGGGCCCGTCCCAGGGAGCGTGGTCCAGCAGGAGCGCCCGGACGGGGGTGAGGTGTCGGGCCCCGGCGCGGGGGCCGAGTGCGTCGAGGTGGGCGGCGAGTTCGCGTTCCCGGCCCGTGTCGAGGGCGGCGAGGGCGAACTGACGTCCGCTGTCCGGGACGTGCCGGCCTGGCCGCCAGTGGGCCAGGGCCAGCCGGAAGGCTTCATCGGGGCGCCCCGCGGCGCGTAGCAGCCGCAGGGCCGCGACAAGGGCGTTCCCCTGCTCGTCGCGGCAGGTCGCCTCGGTCAACCGCCGGTAGGCCGCGTCGGGGTCGTCGACCATTCCCAGCCGGGCGAGTTCGATCAGCGGGAACCAGGCCCGGGGGCTGCGGGCGAGTTCGGCGGCGAGCGACCAGCTGGTGTTGTCCCCCGCGGCTCCGCCGTGCCCGGGGTCACCGGCTGCGCGGAGGGGCGCCCCGGGGGGTCCCGGTGGCCTGGGGAGTCCGGTACCGGCCGTTCCGGACGGGACCGTCGGGGATTCCGGCAGCGGGGTGAGCAGCCGGACGAGCTCCCGGAAGGCCTCGGCGTCGTTGGGGTCCGCGTGCAGCTGGCGGCGCAGGACATCACGTCGGGACGTCGTGACGGCCGGCGCCAGGGTGGCGCTCATCGGGTGGGGCCGGGGCCCGACGGATCTGACATGACCTCACCTTCGCGAAGCCGTGTTGCAGACGGCACGTCGAAGATCTTGCGATTGCGTGAAGGCATCCGGGCCCGGTGGGACGAACCGGACCACCGGGCCGATCGAGGCGAGGGCACCGGCCGGGTAGGCGAGGACACCGGCCGGGTAGGAAGGGAACGGGGTCAGCGCAGGGCAGGACCGGGCCGGGCCGGGACGAGCCGGACAGGGCCGGAGCGGACCGGGACGAGCCGGGCAGGTTCAGCCGGGGGTCGCGGTGGGCTTCAGAAGCGGCTGGTAGTCCTCGGCGGTGAGCGGCCGGGTGGTCAGCGCGCCGTCGAGCAGCGGCGCTTCGATCGGGCGCCCGTCGAGGGTGAGCAGGACTCCGGTGATCCCGGGGACCGATGTCGCGGACAGGACGATCTGGGCGATCGCCGTGGTCTGGTCCGTGGGCGGTAGCTGGTCCCCGCCGAGGGCGAGGGTGGCCTGACCGTCGGTGACGTCGGCGACCTCAAGGGTGTGCGCCGGGGGGACTGCGGTACTCAGCCCATCCGCGGCCTGGGTCGCCGAAGGACCGGCAGTGAGCTTCGACAGCACCTCTTGGAGCATTTCTGGGGTGGTGGTGTGCTCGGTGCGCAGCGGGACGGCGCGCAGCCGCCCGGTGGCGTCGGCGAAGTACAGCTCGGGTTTGCCGCCGCCGGGGGGCTGGCTGTCCGGGGAGGAGGAGGTGGCGAAGACCGAGGGGACGTCCTGCGGGTCGATCGTGTGCACGGCGGTGTCGGCGGGGATCCCGCAGCTCGCGAGCGGTGCGGTGAGGCCGAGTAGGGCCGCGAGGCCGAGCAGGATGAGGATGGCTCCGACCGGGGCGGAGTTCCGGGGGGCGGCCCGGGTACCGGACCGGGAAGCGGACCGGGCCGTCATGGTGACACCCGGGGCAGGCTGGCGACGAAACGGGCCCCGCGTCCGGGGCGGTCGGTACACCACAGTGCCCCACCGTGGGCGGCGAGGGTTTCCGAGGCGAGCGCGAGGCCGAGGCCGGTCCCGGACGAGGAGCCGCGGGCGGCCGTGCTCGTCGCGAACCTTTCGAAGATCCTCTCCCGGTCCTCCAGCGGCACGCCGAGGCCGGCGTCGTCGACGAAGACGAGGAGTTTGCGGCCCTCGGGGCGGATGGTCATGGCGCGGAGCCCGCCGCCGTGCCGTCCCGCGTTGTCGACGAGGTTGGTGAAGGCACGGTCGAGGAGGATCTTGTCGCCGAGGACGAGCCCGTCGTCGGGGCCGTCGAGCAGGGTGGTCGGGTACCCGCTGCGGTCCAGGACGTGCCGGAGCAGGTCGGCGAGGGGCAGTGGGGTCGCGTCGGTGAGGTCGAGCCCCGCGTCGGCCTTCGCCATGTGCAGAAGGTTGTCGAGCATCCGCTGCAGCCGGGTGAGGTCGCCGGTGACCAGGTCAAGGGCTTTGACCGCGCGCGGCGGGAAGTCGTCGCGGTGCCGGTCGAGCAGTTCGACGCTGGCGACCAGGGTGGTGAGCGGGGAACGCAGTTCGTGGCCGACGTCGGCGGCGAACCGGGAGTCCCGTTCCAGGCGCTGCTGCAGGGTGTCGACCATGCTGTTGAACGATCCGACGATGATCGCGAGGTCGGGGTCGGAGGTGTTCGGCAGCCGGGTGTCGAGGCTGCCGCCGGCGATCTCCGCGGCGGTGGCGGCGACGAGGTTGAGCGGTTGGGTGGCCTTGCCGCTGGCCCAGCGTCCGAGGAGGGCCCCGCCCGCGGCGGCCAACCCGGTGCCGACCGCGAGGACCGCGCTGACCGTGTGCAGGGTGTCGCCGAGTTCGGTCAGCGGGGTCACCCGGTAGAACTGCGTGCCCCGGGACAGGGACACCCCGGAGACGAGTGCGGGTTCCCCGTTGACGTCGGCGAGCACGTATCCGGCGGTGCCGGAACGGACCTGGTCCTGCAACTCGCCCGGTACGGTCGGCGGGTCGACGCCGAGCGTCGTCGAGTACCACTGCCCGTCCCGGCGGACGACGAAGGCCCCGTCGGGCGGCGGGTCCGCGGAGGCGAGTACGTCGGCGACCGGGGTTCCGGGGGCCGCGAGCCGGTTGCGGACGTAGGCCGCGTCGAGGTACGTCTGCCGGATGGCGGCCCGTTCCCGCTGTCCGACCAGGTAGCTGCGGGCGACCAGGAAGGTGAACGTGGCCAGGGCGGTGGACAGCAGGAGGGCGCCCAGGGTGAAGCTGAGCGCGATCCGCCCGCGCAGCGGTCTGGCCCGCAACGACAGTCTCACGGCGCGTCCGATCTCATGGCAGGTCCGGTGTCATTGCACGTCCAGCCGGTACCCGAGGCCACGGACGGTGACGACGAGCTGGGGGTTGCTCGGGTCGCGTTCGATCTTCGTGCGCAACCGGCGCACGTGCACGTCGACGAGCCGTTCATCACCGAAGAACCCCTGGTCCCACACCCGTTCGAGGAGTAGCTGGCGACTCATCACCCGGCCGGGGGTGGCCGCGAGCTCGCACAGGAGGCCGTATTCGGTGAGGGTGAGGTGGACGTCCTCCTCGCCGCGGCGCACCGTCCCGCGGGCAGTGGACAGGACGAGGGGGTGCGGTTCCGTCGCGTCGAGGATGATCTCGGGAGTGTGCGCGGCCGAGGCCGTCGAGGAGGTGACGACGCGGCGCCGCAGGGCCCGCAGCCGGGCACTGATCTCTTTGATCTGGAACGGTTTCGTCACGTAGTCGTCGGCGCCGGCTTCGAGTCCGGCGACGATGTCGTGGGTGTCGGTGCGGGCACTGACGACGATGACCGGCAGATCGCCGGAGCGGCGGACGGTACGGATCAGCGAGAAACCGTCCATACCGCCCAGGCCGAGGTCGACGATGAGCACGTCGGGGGGTGCCTCGGCGATGGAGTCGAGGGCCTCCTCGGCGCTGGCCGCCTCGGTCACCTCGTATCCCTCGTCTTCGAGACCGAGCCGGAGCACCGTCCGGATACGGTCGTCGTCCTCGACGATCAGGAGATGTTCGGGCACCTCCCCAGGGTGACAGAGCCGGGCCGGTCCGCGGCATCCGGAGGAGGGGCGGGCGGGCACCGTCACAGAAGCGCAATGAAGCGGTCGGGGCCGTCGCAAAGGACGTTGTTCACCGTGGTTACTCGTCCCGACCAGAGGAGGCACGGTGGCAGTCGGCCGGGCAGCAATGGTGAACGACCGGGTCACGGTCGTGCTCACCGAATCGCTGCTCGAGGACGGCCTCGCGGATCTGCGCTGGCAGCTGCGCAGCCTGGTGCTCTCCGGGGCCCGGGAGATCGTCGTCGACGTAGCCGGGATGGGGGAGTTGTCCTCCGGGGTGGTGACCGTGTTGCTGAGCACCCACCGGGTGTGCCGGGCCCGCGGTGGGGGCCTCGTGCTGAGCAACGCCAGCCGGCGCACCGCGGAACTGTTGCAGCGCACCGGGTTGTCCCGGGTCTTGTTGCGCGACACGGACTGACCGGCCCACGGTCTCTGCGTCCCGGGAGCGAGCGCGGGACGCCGGGGCCGGTGCGGGTCGGGACGGGGCGGGTCCCGTTCTGCCGGAGGGGCATCCGGCGGAACGGGACCTCGGGCCCCGGCGACCGGGGACACATCGCGCGGAATGTCCCGTCCGTCACCGCGACCGTAGCCCGGACCGGTGGGAGCGGGGTGGCCGGTATCCGGGCGGGGTCCGGCCTGTCTCGCTCCGGCCTGTCCTGCTCCGGCCTGCCCCGCTCCGACCTGTCCTGCTCCGACCTGCCCCGCTCCGACCTGCACCGGACGTCCTTGGCTGGGTGGCGTGCCGGTGCGCAGGGAAGGTTCTGAGGACGGGCCCGCATCCGGGCCCGGGCCGCACGACGATGTCGTCGACGCGTTGCTCGCGGCGAGCCGGGCGCTTGTCGCCATCGCCGCCCGCTCACTCGCCGGGCAGCCCACCGAGGTGACCCTGCCGCAGTTCCGGGCACTCGTCGTGCTCGTGTCGCGGGGCCCGCAGCGGGTCGTCGACATCTCGACGGAACTCGGTGTCGACCCGTCGGCCGGCACCCGGCTGTGCGATCGCCTCGTCCGCAAGGGGCTCGTACGTCGACAACGGTCGGCCTCGGACCGGCGGGTCGTCCGGGTGACGTTGACCCCGCCCGGCCGGGCACTGGTCGCCGAGGTGACCGAGCGCCGCCGGGAGGAACTGTCCCGGATCGTCGAGGCGATGCCGGGCAGCTGGCCGCCGGGGGTGGCCTCGGCTCTGCACGCTTTCGCCGAGGCCACCGGGGAACTCCCGGAGGAGCAGTGGTGGATGGGCTGGCAGGTGGCCGGGCCCGGGGAGTGACTTCCCCGGCCCCGGCCCCGGCCTGATGGGGTCAGCCGGACCGTTCGCGCACCGCCTGGGCGAGGTCGAGCCGCCCCACCGCGCGCAGCCCGGGCCACTGGGACAGTGCCGCGACGACGAGGATGGCCAGGGCCGACACGATCAGCGTCGCCGGCCGGACCACCAGGTCGAAGGTCATCTGGTCGTTGGAGTAGGACTCCAGGTAGAGCTTTCCGCCGAGCACGCCGAGGGCCAGGCCGGGGACCACCCCGAGCAGGGTGGTGAGCAGGTTCTCCCCGGCGACGAGGGCGGCGATGGCCCGGCGCCGCACCCCCGCGGTGCGCATGGTGGCGATCTCCCGGCGCCGTACCAGGATGTTCACCGACATCGTGGTGAAGATGATCGCGAAGGCCATCAGCGAGCCGAGGAGCAGCATCGCCCCGATCATCGCGGCGAACAGTCCCATCAGGTCGTCGAAGGAATGCCGCAGGGCCTGGCTGTCCTGGTAGGCGGCAACCTGGGGGAGGGCGGTGACCTGCTGCCGGACGGCGTTCCGGTCGGCTCCCGGTGACAGTTTCAGCAGCACCGTGGCCGAGGTCGGGGGCCCCGCGACGGTGTCGAACCGGGACAGCGGCAGGTACACGTAGGTGCCCATGGGCTCGTCGAGCAGTCCGGCGATCCGGGCGGTGCGCGGGATGCCGTCGGTGCCGAGGACGGTGACGTTCGCCCCGGTCCCGACCCCGAGCTGGTCCCGGACGCCCTGGCCGACCAGGACGGATCCGGCCGGAACCCGCGCCAGGGTGGTGTTGCCCCCGCCGGCCAGCCGGAAACCGTGCAGGTCGGTTCCGGCGGGGAGGCCGACGGCCACCGTCGGGTAGCTCCGGTCCCCGGACCGCAGGATGACGGCGGCCTGGGCGGAGCGTTCCACTTGGGCGACCCCGGGGACCGCGGCGATCGCCGAGACGGTTGCCGGGTCGGCCGTGCCGACCAGCCCGACCTGGGCGTCCTGCCGGGCAACTTCGGTGAACTGCCGGTTCACCATGCCGTTCATCGTGTCGAGCATGGTCCACGAGGTGAGGATGACCAGCAGGGACAGCACCACCCCGACCGCGGTGAAGGTGCTGCGGCGGCGGTTGCGGCCGATCCCGCGGAGCACGAACCGGACCGTTACCGGGGCCCGGCGCAACGGCGGGATGACGCGCTCGAGCAGGCTGCGGGAGGTCGCCCGGGGCGGGGTGAGGCCGCGCATGGCCTGGGCGGGGGCCATCCGGGAGGCGATGAGCGCCGGCCCGAACGCGGCGAGGGCCCCGACGGCGACCCCGAAGGCGAGCCCGGTGAGGACCGTCCCCGGCCGGGCCACGGTGAGCACGCCGAGGCTACGGGGCAGGCTGATCGCGTCCAGGTAGGCGTGGCTCACCATCCGGGCACCGGCCTCCCCGACGCTCACTCCGAGTATCCCGCCGGTGCTGCCGAGGGCGAGGCCGTAGCCGAGGTAGTGGCCGAGGACGGTGCGCCGGGAGACTCCGGAGGCCAGCAGCATCCCGATGACGTCACGTTCGGCGTCGACCCGGCGGGTGAGCAGCACCCAGGCGGCCATTCCCGCGGCCCCGAGGAAGAGCAACGGGAACAGGAAGGACAGCTCGCTGAAACCGTTGATGTCCTCCTGCAGGAGGGAATTCGACGCCTGGTCGGCCCGGGTGGTGACGGCGGTCGCGCCGAGCTGCCGGGCCCGGGCGGTGAGCGCGGTGAGGGCGTCCCCGCCCCGGGCGGTGTCGGTGAGCAGGACCTGAACCTGGGCGCCGGCCCCCGGCGCGGACGTGTCGAGGAACGACTGCGGGGCGAACAGCACCCCGAAATCCTCCGGGGTGGTCAACGGCTCCTGGCGGCTGCGGGCCGGCCACAGGTACTCCGCGGAGGACACTACGGCGCTCACCCGCAGGGTGCGCCACCCCTGGGCGCCGAACACCTCGACGGTGGAGCCGGGGTGCAGGCCGAAGTGGTCGGCGAGATGGGTTTCCGCGGCCACCTCGTCCGCGGCCGCCGGGTAGTGGCCGGAGAGCACGGTGAGGGCATCCACGGCGGGCTGCTGCCCGGTGGGGACGCCGACGACCCGGCCGGGCAGCTTGTCCGCGCCGACCCGGATCGGCAGGTCCGCCTGGCTGCGGACGGTGGCCGCGCGGACGTCGGGGGATCCGGTGAGGCCGTCGGCGAGCGCGCGGGCCTGCGCGGTCGTCGGCGTGTCCGCCCACAGGTCGGCGAACCGCTGAGCGGTGAACACGTGCGCGTAGGAGTCCCGGAGGTTGCCGTACGCGTCGTAGGAGGCGGCGAACAGGGCGACGCCGAGCAGGATGGTGAGGACGAGGGCGGCCGAGGGCGCCCACTGCCGCCGGGTGTCCCGGAGCAGTTTGGTGCGCAGGGCCCGGTGGCTGGGTCGGGACCGGGAGGTACTCACCACACCACCTCCGCGGCGGGCAGCGGCTCGGCCACCACGGTGTCCTCGGTGATCCGTCCGGACCGCATGTGGACGACCCGGTCGGCCATCGCGGCGATGGCCCGGTTGTGCGTGACGATGACGACGGTGCGGTGCTGTTCCCGGGCGACCCGCTGGAGCAGATCGAGCACCGTGCGCCCGGTTTCCAGGTCGAGTGCTCCGGTCGGCTCATCGCAGAGCAGCAGGGCGGGTGACTTCACCAGGGCCCGGGCGATCGCCACCCGCTGCTGCTGGCCCCCGGACAGCTGCGCGGGGAAGTGGTCGGCCCGGTCGGTGAGCTCGACCTCGGCGAGGACCTCCTCGACCCGCCCGTCCCGGGCGTGGCCGGTGAGTTCGGCGAGTACGGACACATTTTCCCGGGCGGTCAGCGTGGCGATCAGGTTGAAGAACTGGAAGACGAATCCGATGACATCCCGGCGGATCTCGGTGAGTTGGTGTGCTTTCGTCGCCCCGAGGTCGTACCCGGCGACCTCGACCCGGCCCGCGGTCGCCTGCTCGATCCCGCCGAGCAGGTTGAGCAGGGTCGTCTTCCCCGACCCGGACGGGCCGAGGACGACGACGAGTTCGCCGTGTCCGAGCTCCAGGTCGACGTCGCGCAGTGCGTGTACGGCGTTCTCGCCGCTGCCGTAGGTCCGGCCGGCTCCGGTGAGTACCGCCAGGGGGGCGGTCGCGGGCTGGTCCATCAGGGGGTCCTTTTCCCTTCTTCCGGGGTGCTGCCGCCGCTGTCGGCGGCGGGCGGGGTGTCGGTGTCGTCTGCGGTGGTGGACGGGATGGTGAACACGCCGCTCTGATAGGCCGCGAGGACGGTGTCGGTCCACCGGGCGAGTCCCGGGCTGCCGAGGGGGTCCTCACCGAGGACGGCGGTCAGCTGGTCCCGGAGCAGGAGTACCGCGAGGTCGTTGGACAGCAGGAACGCCGCCAGGAGGTCCGGGTCGGCGGTGCGGCGGAGGGCGCCGGAGGCGGTGAGCCGGTCGACCATCCCCCGGGTCGCCGTGAACCAGGTCGCGAAGAGGTCCTGACCTGCCGGGTCCGGCCCGGTGAGCAGGCGTCTCAGGTATCCGGGGATCGGTGAGTCCGGGGGGAGTGCGGTGGTGAACAGTTCGCTCACCGAGGCGGTGCCGCCCCAGTCGACCTCCTCGGCCCCGTCGAACAGGGCGTCGAAGATCCCGCGCACATGCGCGTCCACAGCTTCCCGGAGGCCTTGCCGGGAGCCGTAGTGGTGGATCACCAGCCCCGGGGATACGCCTGCGGCGGAGGCCACTTGGCGCACGCTCACCCGGTCCGGCCCGTGCTCGGCGAACAGGCGTAGCGCCTCGTCCCGGATCACCGCTTTGGCGGTGAGGTCGGCCCGGGCCCGCCCCTCGGTTGAACGCACGTTCAGTTTCCTTTCTGGGTGTTCAGTACACGGCAACGGTACAGAAGAAACATGACATGTGCAATGAATGTCGAAGGAAAATATGGCGGCAGCGGTAGCGCCGGTGCCGCTGCCGCCACGGCGCCGCCACCACGGCAGCGGTTCCGGCCGCGGCGGCGAGTCCGGTTCGTGACGACGGTCGGGCGAGGATGTCTTCGGCGAGCACTCCGCCGGCCAGGGCGACCGCGGGGACGGCGGCGCCCCACGTCGCCGACCTCAGGCACCCGCCCGGGCCTGCCCGGTGCCCCGGGACGGCCGCCCCGACCGCAATGAGCCCGGCGGTGGCCCCGGCCGTGACTGCGAGCAGACCCCGGCCCGGCAACCCCACCATCCCTACCTCGCCGGTGACCAGGATGAGCGCGACGAGTACGAGGACGCCCCCGAGGTGACCGAGGGCCTCCACGGCGATCGGGCGCTGCCCCGGTGTCTCGGCGGAGGCGGAGGTGGAGGCGGAGGCGGGGGCGGGAGACGCGGCAAGGTCGGCGGCCAGAGCCTCACCTTGTTCCGGGGTGATCAGCCCGGTCTGG
>JARRQM010000004.1:0-14652 GCA_037381765.1 Kineosporiaceae bacterium | reverse complement strand
AGTAGCCCGAACCCCCAGAGCATGCCCGGGCACAAGGTGAGGTCGGCGCTGGAAGCCGGATGCGCCGTCGGCAGATGCGCGGGGAAGCCGAGCCCGCCGAGCTGATCGGTGAACATCGCCCGGACGGTCCGTTCCCGCAGGATCCGGATGCCGTCGAGTTCCCCGCCGCGCAGCAGGGCCCGCTGCAACCGGAGGAAGTCCCGAGGGGTGGAGTACAGGCCGTGCCCGCCGGAGACGTGGTCGGGGTCGGCCGGCCAGTCGATCCCGGTGGCCCGCCACGTCCCGTCGGTGGCGCGGCGGTGCACCGGGGTGAGCCGGGCCCGCTGCGCGGGGGTGAGCCGGAAGGCGGTGCGGTCCATCCCGAGCGGGCCGGTGACCCGGGCGGTGAGGTACGCGTCCAGACCGGTCCCGGTCACCGCCTCGACGACCCGTCCCAGCCAGTCCGTCGCGATCCCGTAGCTGAACCGGGTGCCCGGGTCGGCGACCAGCGGTGCGGTGAACGCCCGGGCGCTGCCGGACAGGACGTTCGGGGTGCCGGTGAGGCGTTCCCAGCGGAACAGGTCGGCATCGTAGAACCAGTACCCGAGGCCCGCCGTGTGGGTGAGGAGCTGCCGGACGGTGGCCGCCGACGCCGGCCGGCGCAGCCGCGGCCGGTCCCCGCTGAACCCGTCGAGTACCAGCAGGTCCGCAAAGTCCGGGAGGTACTGTGACACGGGGGCGTCGAGAGCGAGTTCCCCGCCTTCGACCAGGTGCAGGGCGGCGACCGTGGTGAGCAGTTTCGTCATCGAGGCGAGCCGCACCGGGGTGTCCGGCCCGATCGGTTCGGTCCCCCCGGCGGCCACCGGCCCGGCCGCCGCTGCGACGTCCGGCCCGTCCGGCCCGGTGGCGACGACGACCAGGTTCGGCACCCGGCCGTCCCGCACCGCCGCGGCGGCGACGGCGCCCGGCCCGCGCATCGCCTCGGCCGTGAGATGCCCCATACCGCCCAGAGTGCCAGGACCCGAAGTGGACGGCGGCCGGGGCCGGTCCCGTAAGGTGATCTAGGTTCAGGAAACGAACCGGGGGACGCCATGACCGACACCATCGTCACGGGAATCAATGCCTTGGCCGCCCGGTGGGCGGGCCGCCTCAGCGGGGGTAGCGCCGTCCTCTCGGCCGCAGGGGTGTGGCCACTGCTCGGATTTCTCGCCGAGGCCGCCGCACCGGACGCCCGCACGGAACTGGCCGAAGCCATGGGGGTACCGCCCCCGCAGGTGCGGGCCGCCGCGGACACCGCCCTCGGCCTGCTCACCGAGATCCCCGAGGTCCGCTCGGCGCTGGGCTTGTGGGCACGCAAGGAACTCCTGTTGCACCCGGACTGGGTCACCGGGCTGCCCCCCGGGGTGCTCGGGGAACTCACCGGTGATCCGGCGGTCGACACGGCGACCCTCGACGCGTGGGTCACCGACCACACCGGCGGCCTCATCGACGCGATGCCGCTCACCATCGACCCGCAGACCCTCCTCGTGCTCGCCACCGCCTTGTCGGTGCGGACCCGGTGGCGGGAACCGTTCACCGACACCCCGTGGTGGATCCAGGAGGGGCCCTGGGCCGCCGCGGACGCCCTGCACGGGCTCGGCACGACGACGACGGACACCGCGCGGCTGCGCGTGGCCGGGACCGATGCCGGTCTGGTCACCGTGTTGCAGGTCCCCGGCGACGGGGAGATCGACGTGCACCTGTTCCTCGGCAGCGCCGACGGGACGGCCGCCCAGGTTCTCCCCGCCGGGCTCGGGCTGCTCGCCCCCGGGAAGGGCCCCGAGCCGGGGGCCGATGCCGCCGCCCTGGCCCTGGGCGCCCCGGGTCCGGGGGTGCTCGTGCAGGACGAGCCCGCCTGGGATCCGGCCCCACGCCTGTCCGTGCACCTACCGGCCTTCACCCTCGGCGCATCCCATGACCTGCTCGCGCACGCCGACCTGTTCGGCCTGGCCTCGACGACCGGCACCGCCCTCGACCGCTTCCCGGCGACCGGACCGACCCCGCTCACGGTCTCCCAGGCCCGGCAGACCGCGACCGCAACGTTCAGCGCCCGGGGGTTCGAGGCGGCGGCCGTCACCGCCGTCGGCATGGTCGCCGGGGCAGCCCCCGTGCAGCCCCCGCATCTGGCCCGGCACGTGCACGTAATCCTGGACCGGCCGTTCGGGTTCGCGGCCGTGCACGCCCCGACAGGTCTGGTCCTCGTCTGTGGCTGGGTGTCCCGGCCGCAGCGCTACCAGGACGCCCACAGCCCCCGGTAAGGCACCGGGTAGCAACCGACG
Source organism: Kineosporiaceae bacterium (assembly GCA_037381765.1). Lineage (GTDB taxonomy): Bacteria > Actinomycetota > Actinomycetes > Actinomycetales > Kineosporiaceae > JARRQM01. The sequence continues at coordinate 12,355 of JARRQM010000004.1, read as the reverse complement.
GACGGGCGGGGGAACGGGTGCTCAGCCCGCGGCGGGGCCGTCCGCGGTGGCGGTGCGGCGCCGGGCCAGTTCAGCGCGCAGCTCGGGGTCGTCCATCACGAGCGCGACCGTCGGGCAGTCCTGCGGACCGTGCGCCTCCGGATGGCAGAGGGTGCACGGCTCCCCCGGGCGCAGGGGGCAGCGGGCGTCGGCGGTCCACCGACCGTGCCCGTCCCCGGGCGAGGAGGTCACCGCCTTACCGGCGCGGGGCGGACCCCGCTACCGGTCCCGGGACCGGAGGACCGGTCGAGTTCGTCGAGCAGGTCCATCAGGGGCCGGAGGATCTCCTCGTGGGCGAGGGAGTAGCAACGGTGTCGTCCGTCGACACGGACCTGGACCAACCCGGCCCGGCGCAGCGCAGCGAGATGTTTGGAGACCGTGGGCTGGTCGAGGTCGGAACTCTCGCTCAGCTGGCCGACATCGCACTCGCTCGCGGTGAGTGCCTGGAGCAGCGCACGCCGGGTCGGGTGGGCGAGTGCCCGGCAGGCACGGGTGAGGAAATCACTCACGGAACCGTCCGCTCATGTCCGGAACCGTCCGCTCATGTCACTGCCTCGTTCACGTGGTCCAGGGCCGATAGTGCCGCCACGGTACCGTCGGCCACGGCGGTGGTGATCTGCCGCACCCGTTTGTTCCGCACGTCGCCGGCCGCGAAGACGCCGGGCTGGCTGGTCCGCAGCGCCTCGTCGGCCAGGATCTCACCGCGCTCGCTGGTCTTCACCTGATCGGAGAGCACGGCGGAGTTGGGGACGTACCCGACGAAGACGAAGCACCCGTCGACGACGGTCTCGTGCAGATCCCCGGTGTCCTTGTCGGCGGAGCGCACCGCGGCCAGGGCGGATTCCCCGGTGAACCCGAGCACCCGCTGGTTCATCAGGAACTCGATCTTCGGGTTGGCCCGGGCCTCGGCGACGATCCAGGGTTCGGCCTGGAAGTGGTCGAACTCGTGGATGACGGTGATCCGGGAGGCGTAGCGGCTCAACGACACCGCTTCCTCCAGGGCGGAGTTCCCCCCGCCGACCACGGCGATCGGACGGTCGGTGAAGAAGTCACCGTCGCAGGTCGCGCAGTAAGAGATGCCCTGGCCGACGAACCGGTCCTCACCGTCGACACCGAGTTTCCGGGGGACCCCGCCGGTCGCGACGACCGCCGCAGTGGCCGTGTACCGGGTGCCGTTGCGCAGGGTGATCGACTTCACCTCACCGGCCAGGTCGACCTCGGTGATCCGGGCGAACGCGACGACCTCGGCACCGAAATCGCGGGCCTGCTGCGCCATCACCTGGACGAGGTTCCGGCCGGAGGTCTCGGCCACCCCCGGGTAGTTCGCCACCGCGTGGGTGAGGACGGGCTGCCCGCCGACGGTTCCGGTGTCGAGGACGAGCACCGACCGGCGGGCCCGGGCCGCGTAGATCGCCGCGGTCAGACCCGCCGGCCCCGCGCCGAGGATGACGATGTCGTAGTGCGTGCTCATCGGGGCCGCCGCTCAGCCTTCCGCGCCGAACTGCTCGTCCAGGATCGCGGTGACCTGGTCCATGCTCTGGATGCTGCTCGTCGCGGCGACGACCTTGCCGTTCTTGAAGTACACGGTGAACGGCAACCCCATGAAACCGGCGGTCTCCGGAAGGCTGCGGATCACCCGGCCCACCGGGGCGTCGAAAGCCATGTCCCGGAAGGCGACATGGGTGTATTCGGGGCGGAGTTCCTCCATGATGTCGTACACCGGCAGGCACATCGGTCCCATCCGACCACAGCAGACCATGACGTTCTCGTTCTTCTCCAGCGTCTCCTGGAAGGCCTGCTCGGATTCGATGTGTTCCAACCCGGTCTGCAGCATCACGGACACTCCTCATGCAATCGACGTCCCGCCGTTCGGCGGCCCGGAACCGAACATATACCAGGTTCACCATATGTCGAGAGAGGTATGCGACACATCGTCCGGTCGGACCGCCCCGGTCCTCCGGCCACGGTGTTCCCGTCCCCGACGCGGCCACGACGTCCCCGGCGATAGCCTCGACGCGAACGATCCGGCGACGTGCGGCCGGCGAACCGCGAGCGAAGGACGAGCATGGCCACGATCACCTTGACCGAGGCCGAGGCCGCACTCCACCCCGCCGTAGGGACCCGGCTACTGCTCGCCGCCCGGATCCTGCTCGCCGAGGGGCGGGTCGAACTCGTCGAGATCTCCCCGGACGGGCCGGTCCGGGCCCGGGTGACCGACGGACCCGACCGGACCCGGCACGAGGTGCGCCTGGACGCGGCGGGCCCCGGCGGCGAACCCGATCTCGCCACCGCGGACTGCACCTGCGGGTCCCGCCCCTGCGGGCACGTCGTCGCCGTACATCTCATGGTCGCCGGAACCCCCGCAGGGGCCGGGGCCCCCGGCACGACCGGGATCCCGGCGGAACTGCGGACCCGCACCCGAGCCCAGGAACGGCAGAAACCGGTGAGCGCCTGGGAGTCGACGCTGCGCGCCGCCCTCACCCCGCCGCCCCCGCCGCGGCCCACCCGCTACTCCCGCACCGGGCAGATCCGCGAGGCCCGGGAACGGGACCGCCCCGAGGTCGCCGTCCAGTTCGAGGTCCCCCACCCCGGCTCCGGCCCGGACCGGATCGGGCTGCGCCTGGTGTCCAAAGGCAGTTCCGGGGCGTGGGTGCGTTCCGGCGTGTCCTGGATGTCCCTCACCTACGCGCACTATCACCTGCGCGGGGTCCCGACCGGGCAGGTGCGGCTCCTGCAAGAGCTGCACGGGCTGCCCACGACCCGGGAACGCGGGTACGGGGAACGCGTCGTACACCTCGACGACATCACCAGCCGCCGGGTGTGGGACCTGCTCGCCGAACTCCAGGACGCCGGGATGCCGCTGGTCACCGCCGGGCGCCGGGCCGGGCCGGTACATGTGCACCGGGCCCTCGCCCGGAGCCGGTTGCACCTGCGCCGGGACGGCGCGGACCTGCTCGCCGAGCCGCTGCTGCACGTCGCGGACCGGCCGATCACCGGGCACCGGCTGGTCGGGGAACCGCCACACGGCATCGCCTGGTCCCCGGACGGGCCGGCTGAGCTCCACCTGGCCGCCCTCGACGCCCCACCGCACCCGGTGTTCGACCGGCTGGTCGTGGCCGGGCCGCAGCGGATCCCCGGCACCGAGCAGGACCGTTTCCTCGGCGCCTACTACCCGCAGCTCGCCGAACATGTCGAGGTCACGTGCCCGGACGGGTCCGTCCCGCTGCCGCAGTCACAGCCACCGGTTCCGGAACTGTCGGTGACCGGACTCGGCGGGGACCGGCTGCGCCTGGACTGGACCTGGCTGTACCGGCTCGGGAACACCGTGCGCCGGGTGCCGTTCACCGCCCCGGCCGGGTGGGGCCCCGGGGACCGGACCGCCACCGCTCGCGACCTCCCGGCGGAGGAGGCGGCCCTTGCCCGGCTGTCGCCGCTGCTCGCCGAACTCCCCGACGTGCACGACATCACCGCCCCGGCCGCAGCGCCGGGAACCGCACGAGGGACCACACCGGGGACCGCCCCGGCGGCGGGCACCGAACTCGACGGGGTGGTCTCGGCCCGGTTCGTCTCCCGGGTCCTCCCCCGGCTGCGGGAGTCCGGGCAGGTCGAGGTACGGATCGTCGAAACCGCCGAACCGCTCCCGGACTACCGGGAAGCCGAGGACGCCCCGGTAGTCACCTTCGCCGCCGACAGCCCGGACGGCGGCGACACCGGCCCGGGCGGCCCGGGCAGCACCGACTGGTTCGACCTCGCCGTCACGGTGACCGTGGACGGCCACCGGATCCCGTTCAACGCCCTGTTCGTCGCCCTCGCCCGGGAACAGACCCACCTCCTGCTCGACAACGGTGTCTGGTTCTCCCTCGACCACCCCCACCTCGCCGAACTCGCCCGGGTGATCGCCGAATCCCGGGAGCTGCTGGACGCCCCGCCCGGAACGGTCCGGGTCAGCCGGTTCACCCCGGGCCTGTGGGAGGACGTCGAACGGCTCGGCACCGTCACCGGCGAGTTGGACGGCTGGCGCCGGCAGGTGCGCGCGCTGCTGGACGGTCCCGGCCGGTCCGCGGCGCCGCTGCCCGCGGGGTTGCGGGCCGAACTGCGCGGCTACCAGGAGGCCGGCTTCACCCGGTTGGCCACCTGGTTCGGGCACGGTCTCGGCGGGATCCTCGCCGACGACATGGGGCTCGGCAAGACCCTGCAGACCCTCGCCCTGGTCGTACACGCCCGGGAGTCCGCCCCGGACGGTGCGCCGTTCCTCGTCGTCGCGCCGACCAGCGTGGTGTCGAACTGGGCCGAGCAGGCCGCCCGCTTCGCCCCGGATCTCACCGTCACCACCGTCGAGCGGACCGCGGCCCGCCGCGAATCCGGACTCGCCGACCTGCACGCCGGCGCCGACCTCGTGATCACGTCCTACACCCTGTTCCGGTTGGAGTTCGACGGGTACCGGGAGTTGCCGTGGTCGGGGCTCATCCTGGACGAGGCGCAGAACGTGAAGAACCGCAACAGCGCCGGGTACCGCTGCGCCCGGCAATTGCCCGTGGGGTTCAAACTCGCCATCACCGGAACCCCGATGGAGAACAACCTGATGGAGCTGTGGGCGCTGCTGTCACTCGCCGCCCCCGGACTGTTCCCCCGCCCGGACCGGTTCACCGAGTACTACCGGACCCCGATCGAACGGTCCCGCGACCCCGAGCGCCTCGACCTGCTGCGCCGCCGGATCCGCCCGCTCGTGTTGCGCCGCACCAAGGACCAGGTCGCCGCGGACCTGCCGGAACGGCAGGAGCAGGTCCTCGAACTCACCCTGAACCCGCAGCACCGCGCCGTCTACCAGCGGCACCTCCAACGGGAACGGCAGAAAGTACTCGGACTGCTCGACGACCTGGACCGGAACCGGATCGCGATCCTGCGCTCACTCACCCTGCTCCGGCAGGCGAGTATCGACCCCGCGCTGGTCGACGGCGGGCGCGGCAACGCCCCGTCCACCAAGCTGGAGGCGCTGCGGGAACACCTCGACGACATCGTCGCCGAAGGCCACCGGGTGCTCGTATTCAGCCAGTTCACCCGGTTCCTCACCCGGGGCGCCGACCGGCTCGGGCAGGCCGGGGTGCGCTACCGCTACCTCGACGGGAAAACCCGGAACCGGGCCGAGGTGATCACCGGGTTCCGGACGGGGGACGACCCGGTCTTCCTGATCAGCCTCAAAGCCGGGGGCACCGGCCTCACCCTCACCGAGGCGGACTACGTCATCCTGCTCGACCCGTGGTGGAACCCCGCGGTCGAGGCCCAGGCCGTCGACCGGACCCATCGCATCGGGCAGACCCGCAACGTCATGGTCTACCGGATGGTCGCCCGGGACACGATCGAGGAGAAGGTGATGGCACTGAAGGAACGCAAGGCCGAACTGACCTCCAGCGTCCTGGACGGCGGCGACCTCGCCTCGGCCGCCCTCACCGCCGAGGACATCCGCGCCCTGCTCGACTGACCGCCTCCCGATGCCGGGGTCGCCCCGCTGAGGGCGTGTCGTCGAGTTCCGCTTCGACGCTGTGCGGCTCGCGACCGGCGAAGTCCGACGACACGCTCCTACAGTCGCGGGTCGACCGGCTCGGATTCCAGGGCGAGCACCCCGGACACGCACTCGTGCACCCGCCACAGCGGTTCTCCCCGGGCCAACCGGTCCAGGGCTTCGAGGCCGAGCGCGTACTCCCGGGAGGCGAGGGATCGTTTCCGGCCGAGCCCGCGGCGGCGCAACCGGTCGAGGTTGGCCGGTTCGGTGTAGTCGGGGCCGTAGATGATCCGCAGGTACTCCCGGCCCCGGACCTTCAACCCGGGCTGCACCGGCCCCGCACCGGTACGCCACAGGTTCGCGGCCGGTTTCACCACCATGCCCTCACCACCGGCCCCGGTGAGTTCCTCCCACCAGGTGACGGCCCGGGCCACCGAAGCCGGGTCGGCTGTGTCGACGTCCAGCCGCCGGGTGCCGGTGATCAGCGTCGGATCGGCGTCGACCAGCCGGTCGGCGAGACCGAGATGCCAACGGTGCGGCCGTTCCTGGTGGGCCGCCCCCTCGCTGGCGAGGATCTGGAACGGGGCCAACCGCACCCCGTCCAGCCCGTCGGTGTCCCAGCAGTACCGGCGGTAGGCCCGGGTGAACGCGTCGGCGTTCGCGGCCCGCGCGGCCGTCCGGTCCCGCAACGCGGCCACCTCGACCCCGGCCTCGGCGGCCCGCCGCAGCGCGTCGACGGCTGCCCCGAGGCCGACCCGGGCGGCGGCGCCGACCGCGGCGTACTGGGTGCGCAGCAGCGCCTCGGCCTTCGCATTCCACGGCAGCAGTTCGGTGTCGAGCAGCAGCCACGACGTGGACAGTTCCTCGAACAGCCCGGCCCGGACCGCGGCCGCACGCAACCGGGTGAGCAGCGTCGCGGTGCGCTCGGCGTCGAAGAAGGACCGGCCGGTCCGGGTCCACACCGCACCGGTGCTGCCGTCGGACACCCCGAACCGGCTGCGGGCCGTCGCCTCGTCCCGGCAGAGCAGGGCGACGGCGCGGGAACCCATGTGTTTCTCCTCGCAGATCACCGCGTCGACGCCGTCGGCCCGGTACGCGGCGAACGCCTCGTCGGGGTGTTCGAGCAGGCCGGGCCGGGTCGACGTGGCCACCGGGCTCATCGTCGGCGGCAAATGGAGGAGCCAGCGCGGATCGATCGCGAACCGACTGATCACCTCCAGGGCCGCCGCGGCGTTCTCGGCACGCACCGAGATCCGGCCCCGGTACCCGGTCTCGATCCCCCGGTTCCCGGTGACGTCGGTGAGGTCGAGGACACCGGGTTCCCGACGGGTGGGCCCGTCCTGCCCCGTCCCACCGGAGGTTGCCCCGTCGCCGACGGCGCTGATCCCGTCGCCCCCGCCGGCGGCGGCCGGGAGCGGCCGGACCGGTTCGTGGTACACCCGGGCCGCCGGGACGGAGACGAGTTCCCGCTCCGGGTAGCGCAAGGCGGTCAGCCGGCCGCCGAACACGCAACCGGTGTCCAGGCAGAGCGTGTCGTTCAGCCACTCCGGCCGGGCGACCGGAGTGTGCCCGTACAGGACGGTGGCCCGGCCCCGGTACTCCTCCGCCCACGGATGGCGCACCGGCAGACCGTACTCGTCGGTCTCCCCGGTGGTCTGCCCGTACAGGCAGAGTTCCCGGACCCGGCGGGAGGCCCGGCCCTGGTACTGCTCCGGCAACCCGGCGTGCGCGACCACGAGACGTCCGCCGTCGAGGACGTAGTGGCTGATCAGGCCGTCAAGGAAGGTGATGACAGCGGTTCGGAACTCCTTCGGTTCAGCGGCCAGCTGCTCCAGGGACTCGGCCAGACCGTGCGAGACCGTGACCTTCCGCCCGCGCAGCGCCCGGAGCAGCTTGTTCTCGTGGTTCCCGGGGACGCACCGGGCGTCCCCGTCCGCGACCATCCCCATCACGAGACGGAGCACCCCCGGGGTGTCCGGGCCCCGGTCGACGAGGTCGCCGAGGAACACCGCGCGCCGGCCCTGCGGGTGCCGGGCACCGACAGGTCGCCCCTGCGCATCCCGGGTGAGCGCGTAGCCGAGATCGGTGAGTAGCTCCTCCAGTTCGGCACGGCAACCATGCACGTCCCCGATCACGTCGAAGGGGCCGGCGTCCGCGCGCAGGTCGTTGAACAGCGGGGTGCGGGTGAACCGCACCGAGGCGACCTCATCGGCGCCGCGCAGGGTGTGCACCTCACGGAACCCCTCGCGGCGCAGGTTGCGCAGCCCGTGACGGAGCTGCCCGCGCTGGCGGCGGACGACCCGGGCACCGAAATCCCGCTCCGGCCGGGCAGCGTTGCGCTGCACGCACAGCTGCTCGGGGAGGTCCAGCACGACCGCGACGGGGAGCACGTCGTACTCGCGGGCCAAGGCGATGAGGGAGGCCCGGGAGTGCGGCTGGACGTTCGTCGCGTCGACGACGGTGAGCCGCCCCGCGGCGAGCCGCTTGCCGACGATGAATTGGAGCACGTCGAAGGCGTCCGGGGTCGCCGCCTGGTCGTTCTCGTCGTCGCTGACCAAGGCCCGGCAGAAGTCCGAGGACACCACCTCGGTGGGCCGGAAGTGGGTGCGGGCCAGGGTCGACTTCCCGGCCCCGGACACCCCGATGAGGACGACGAGACACTGCTCGGGCAACGCGATCACCCGCCCGGCAGCATCCGGTCGCCAGCCGTCAAGGTCCTGGCCGTCAGTGTCCCGACCGTCAAGGTCTTGACGGTCAAGGTCCCGACCACCCGGACGTACGTCGGTCCCGCTCACACCGTCACCTTCCCCGTGCTGATCCGTTCGAACGCGGCGAGTTGGGTGGGCGACCCGACCTCGGGGTCGTCCACGCCGACGGGTTCCAGGCGAACCTGGTACCCGTACGCGGTGGCCACCCGCTCCGCCCAGGCGGCGAACTCGGCCCTGGTCCACTCGAACCGGTGGTCCCGGTGCCGCAACGTTCCCGCCGACAGGGTCGGGTAACGGACGTTGTACTCGATGTTCGGGGTGGTGACGATCACCGTGCCGGGGGCAGCATCGCCGAACACGGACCGTTCCAGGGCGGGCAGCCGTCCCGGATCGACGTGTTCGATCACCTCCATCAGGACAGCGGCGTCGAGCCCGCGCAGCCGCGTATCCCGGTAGACGAGCGAAGACTGGAGGAGTTCCAGGCGCTCCCGCTGCGCCGGGACCATCCGATCCACCCGCAGTTTGCGGGCCGCAACGGTAAGCGCCCGGGCCGAAACGTCAGCGGCGACGACCCGGGTGACCTCGGGCAGCGCGAGCAAGTCACGGACCAGGGCCCCCTCACCGCAACCGAGGTCGGCGACCTGCCGGGCGCCGCTGCCCCGCACCGCCGCGACGACAGCGGCGCGACGCAGCACGGCGAGCGGCGCGGGGCTCTCCGGTGCAGGCCTTTCCGGCGCGGGGTTCTCCGGTGCGGGCCGCTCCAGTGTGGTTCCCTCCGGTGCAGGCCCTTCCGGTTCGGTTCCTTCCGGTTCGGTTCCCTCCGGTTCGGTTCCCTCCGACGGGTCCGCGGGCACCGGGTGGTCCGGTCCCGTTCCGGTGAGCGTCCCCGGGTCGAGGGCGTTATCGAGGTGTTCCGGCTCGGTGTCGTCGACCTCGGCGAGCCGGGCCAACGCGGTGGCGGTCAGCTGCCGCCGGTGCACCAGGTATCGCCGGGTGATCAGGTAACGCTCCGGATGCCCGGGCAGCCAGCGGTCGCCGGCCCGCAGGAGTTTGTCGACCTCGTCGCGGTCCACCCCGTAGTGCTTGGCGTCATCGAGTACCGGGAGCAGTACGTACACGTGGTTGAGGGCGTCGGCCAGGCGCAGCCTCCCGGTCAAGGTGACGTCGAGGTAGCGGGATTCGCCCCACTGCGGGAAGTCCGGATCCAGCGGCACCGGCGCTGCCTCGACCTCCCAGCCGAGCGGGGTGAAAACCCGCCGGACCAGGTCCACCCCACCCCGGCTGGGCAACGCGGGCAACCGCAACCGCAGCGGGAGCGGGGTGGCCGCGAGTTCCGGGCGACTGTCGCAGCGCCCGTTCAGGGCCGTCGCGAAAACCGTCTTGAGCGCCACCGAGAGCATGCTCGACGCCGCGTAGGGACGGTCGTTGACGTACTGCCCGAGGCTGAATCCCTCCCCCACCGGTGCGCGCCGTCCCCGGACCAGACCGACCGGATCGACCTCGACGAACAGGGCGGCCGTACACCGCTGCGGGGTCCGCTCCGGGTAGAACACGTGCGCGGACCCCACCGACACCGTACGCGTGTGCACCCGATCCGGATGCTTGTGCAACAGGTACCCGAGGTCGGTCGCGGGTTCGAGATCCGTCGAGATGGTGAGCAACACGAAGGGTCAGTGTGCTGCCCGAATTGGCGCTTTGTCATCTCGGTTCCGTTCCCGGCCCCGGACCCGCCGCCCCGGAACGGGGAGACAACGGGACCGGGACCGGCCCGGCCGGGCGGAACGCTCACCCAGCACGACCGGGCGGAACCCTCACAGGCCGAAGGACCCGGTATCGACCCAACGCATCCCGAGCAGCGACCAGAAGTCATCGGCGAACCGCGTGAGCAGGTACTCGTAGGGCAGCCAGCCGTAGCCGCCGTCCCCCCAGCCGGTCCCCCAGGAGTTCCGGATGAGCAGGGCACCGGTCGTCGCCACATCGCCATGGGCGGTGTTCACGATTCGCAGGCTGTCGTCGTAGCCGACGGCCGACACCCCGTGCCCGCCGACGGCCTGCTCCCCCGGCCCGGGGTAGGGAATCCCGCCCGGCACGTCCCCGCTGCCGAAGGACTCGAACACGTCGAACCCGAACATCGCCGGAACCCCAGCGGCGAGAGCGGTCTTCACGCTGGTGAGCACCTTGTCGGGGCTGTCCCGGAGGGCGACCGGGTCATGCCGGACGTAGCTGACCCCCTCGAAATTGTCGGCGATACCGTAAACGAAAGCCGACGGCTCGTCGTCGAAAGTACGTCCGGTACCGGACGGGCCCGGATCGGTCTGCGTCGTGTACGGCCAGTACGTCTCCGGTGGGATCCCCAGCAGGGCCAGCGACCCCATCGCGGTCCGCAGGTACGCCCCGGTGTCCCCGGCCCAACCGAGCAGGTTGCGCGTGGCCTTGTAGACGAACAGCGAGGAGCCGGCCTGGTACCGGCCGAAGGCCCGGTTCTCCAGGTACTCGACGACCCCCGTCGCGGCGAAGGCGGTGCAGGAACCCAGGTAGCCCTGGTCGGTGATCGGCGAGCAGAAGGGCCGCAGGTCCACCGCGGACGGCAGGCCCTCCGCCGGAGCCTGCCCAGGGGACGCCGGCACGTTCAACCGTGCCAGGACCTCCCGGACCTGCGGCGCATCCATCGAGTAGTCCCTCAGGTCGGGGGCCGGGCGCAACCACCCCGTGCCGACCCGTCGTCCCGTGCCCGGCAGAACCAGGCTGTCCGTTCTCGGTCTCATCATGTTCCCCCCCGCTCACGCGGTCGGCATCCCGGGACCCGCTCGGACGCGTAGCTGACCCGTCCTGCGGATCCCCTGTCGATAATCATCGAAACACGGCGATCCCCCCGAAACCACCACTAGCCCGACATCTTTCCGGCACCGGTGGGCGCCCCCACACCCGCCCCGGAAGCCGGGAACCCGGCCATCAGCGCGGCCGGCCCGTCCCGGTCAGCGGACGGCGCCAGGCCCGGAGCTGCTCGGCCAGCCGGGTCTCGGCGGCGGCGACCCGATCGAGTTCGGTCTCGGCCTCCGCCCGGTCCCGCTCGGCCACGTCGAGGGCCATTTCCAGTTCGGCGAGGCGGGCCCGCCCGGCCCGTTCCCGGGCCGTCGCCCCGAGGTGCTCCGCGGCGGGTTTCGTCCAGCGCCCACGCAGCAGGCCGAGCTGGCAGCCGCCGTCCAGACCGACCACGGCCACACCGGATCGGTCCGCGGCGGCGTCCTCGGGCCGCAGGCGGACGACGAACCGCCGCTTGCGCTCCACGAACGCGGGCACGCCCCTGCTCGTCGCGTTCACCTGCAACCACTGTCCCTACGTCCGGCACGTGGAACGAGGGTTCAGCGAGGTGGTGCACCGGTATCCGGGACTCGCCGTGGTCGCCGTGTGCACGAACGACGCCGACGCCTACCCCGAGGACGCCCCGGCCGGGCTGGCCGAGCAGGCCGCGCGTGCGGGCTGGGACTTCCCCTACCTCGTCGACGCTAGCCAGGAGGCCGGTCGGGCCTTCGGCGCCGCCTGCACCCCGGATTTCTTCCTCTTCGACGGGGACGGTCGACTCGCCTACCGGGGTGCCCTGGACGAGTCCACCCCGGGGACCGGCAAACCGGTGACGGGTGCCCTCCTGGATGACGCCATCGCCCGGGTATTCGCCGGGGAACCGGTCCCCGAACCGCACCGGCCCAGCCTGGGTTGCTCGATCAAGTGGCGGGAGTAGCCGCCACGTAGCCGGCTGCGCCGCCCTGGTGCGGGTGGATCGAGCGGGGCGGGCCGGGCGCGGACAGCGGACCACCCGTCCGCGCCCGGCCCCATCTGGTTGGAGCGCTCCTTCGAACTCCGCTTCGGCCCTGCACGGCACCCGACCGGTACCTGGTGACGTTCTCGTCGGTCCCGGTAGTGCCGCGATCGGGATCTCCTGCGGCCTTGTCGGGCACTCGCCCAGGCGCCTGCTCGCGGCCGGGGCAGTTCGAGGACACGCTCATACGGGGAGAGGCCGATCAGAAACCGAAGTCCTGCACCCAGGAACCGCTCGCGTAGCCCTGGGTGATCAGGCCCGGGTCGTAGCCGACCCCGGTCTTCGTGTAGC
>JARRQM010000003.1:0-15272 GCA_037381765.1 Kineosporiaceae bacterium | reverse complement strand
CCCTCATGAGGGGAGCCCCAGCCGTCGATACTCGGGGGTCAGGAGGTCGCCGGGGTCACCTGCGACCAGGTGTGCAGGGCATGCTCGACGAGGGAGATCAGGGTCTGCTTCGCAGACTCCCGTTCCCGCGCGTCACAGACCAGGACGGGCACGTGCGGCCCGAGAGATAGGGCTTCGCGCACCTCGTCCGGGCGGTGCCGGAGGAGGCCGTCGAAAGCGTTGACGGCGACGACGAACGGCAGGTTCCGCGCTTCGAAGAAGTCGATCGGCCCGAAACAGTCTTGTAGCCGGCGGGTGTCGACGAGGACCACCGCGCCGATGGCGCCGCGGACCAGGTCGTCCCACATGAACCAGAACCTGTTCTGGCCGGGTGACCCGAACAGGTACAGGATCAGCTCGTCGTCGATCGAGATACGACCGAAGTCCATGGCGACCGTTGTGGTCGTCTTGTGCGGTGTCGCACTGAGGTCGTCGACCCCGGCACTGGCCTGGGTCATGACTGCTTCCGTGCGCAGTGGCACGATTTCCGACACAGCACCCACGAACGTGGTCTTGCCGGCTCCGAACCCACCCGAGATGACAATCTTCGTCGACCGGGTCGGTCGGCTCTCAGAGCCGTTGGAGGCCACTGAGCACCCTCCTCAAGAATGCGGGGTCACGTTCGTCACCCTCGACTGCCGAAGTGCGTCCCACCTCGACCAGACCGAGGTCGGCCATGTCGGCGATGATGACGCGGGCGACACCTAGGGGAACGGCGAGCTTGGCGGCGATCTCCGCGACGGAGACCGTGCCCTGACAGAGATGGATGACGCTGACGTGCTCCGGCGAGAGCAGCGGGCTGGTGACCGCTTCCTTGCCGTTGACCGTGGCGGTGACGAGTGCCTCGATGTTGAGTTCCCGTTTCGGCTTCGTCCTGCCCCCGGTACGGGAGTACGGGCGCACCAAGGACGACGACGGAGCCTCCCCGTCAAGGAGGAACTCATCGCCATCTCCGGGCGTCGGGAACTCGGTCATCGGCAACGATCAGCCCGAAACCCAGCCCGAGGAGGCAGCCCCGGATTGTCTCAGTGCGGGGGAAAGGTGCTCCCCGACCCGTTCGACGAGCAAGGTCATCTCGTAGCCGACCAGACCGATGTCCGAGGTCGGCGACGCGAGGACGGCCAGCCACGAGCCGTCCGAGATGGCCATGAGGAGGAGAAAACCTCCCTGCATCTCCACGACGGTCTGGATCACCGACCCCGCGGAGAAGCACAGTGCTGCGCCGTTGGTCAGGCTGCCCAGGCCGGAGGCGACCGCGGACAGCTGGTCGGCCCGGTCGCGGGGAAGTCCTGAAGAGCTGGCCATCAGCAGACCGTCGGCGGAGACCACCGCAGCGTGCGCCACTCCTGGCACGCGCTGGGTGAACCCGTCGACGAGCCACCCGACGTCGGTACCGGTCCCGGTGCTCACTCTTGCCCTCCATGGTCCTCGGGCTCGCGCCCAGTTTCCTCGGCAGAGGTACGTGCCGCGGTGAACAACCCGGCTGCGGTCCCGCCCATGGGGATCTGCCGGGTCCGTCGTGCGGACGAGACCCCTTGCTGGTAGCTGCCGAGCCGGCCACGGACGGTGTCCGCGTCGGCACGGCGGAAGGGAGCTGGTGTTGCCGTTGTCGATGGTGCAGCACTGGTGGCTGACGGCAACAGGTTCGCTCCCGGCTGGCGTCTCGGCAGGCCCGCCGAGGTGTCACCGGCAACCTCGGGTTGGGCGGCGGCCCGCGCGTTGGTGGCCAGCCATTGTTGGTCCCCGAGGCTGGCCCAGCGGCTGGCGAGATCACCAGACGCGGGGGGCGTCGCGGGTTCCAGGTCGTTCCGCAGGTCGATCATCCGGTCCTGATGGCCGATGGTCTCCTGCGGGACACCCTGCGGCGCGGACGGCAGGCCGGACGGTTCGCTCTCGGCGGACCCTTCGGCGGTGTCGTCGTTGAACCACAGGGAGATCGAGTCGAAGATCGGTGTGGAAGCCGAGTCCGGCTCCAGGTGGTCGAGGTTACCGATCATCGGGGCGTGCGGGTCGATCGGCTGGTAGCGGGTGCTCGCCGCGTCCCGGGCCTCCTGCTCCATGGGGGAGGGCTCCGAACCGGACATGTCCCGGTCCCCGCGGTCGAACCGGGTGGTGGCTTCGGAGTCCACGATGCCGGAGAAGGGGTCGCCCGGCGTCCCGCCGCCGAACTCCGACGGGGGCGGCAGGGTGGGGTTCGACCCGGCCTTGGCGATGTCCCGCAGCGACAATTCCCCGGTGAGCGGGGCCATCCGTTCCACCGGAAGGGTGACCCCTCCGGCGTCCTCGCCGCCGGGGCGGGACGCTTCCCCGAACAGCGGGGCGGGGGAGGACGGAACCGCGGACTCGCCCGGTCCTGCCTGGTCGCGGCGCGGCAGGGTCTGGCCGGCCCACGGGTCGGATGGCGGCGCCTGCTGCACTCCCAAGGCGCTGGTGGGGTCCTCCGGGCCGGAGGCCCCGAACGGGGCGCGGGTCTGGGACTGTTCGATGTCGCCGAAGGGGAGGGCACCGGCACTCCCGGAAGCGCCGCCGAACGGGGCGCCGCCGGCATTTCCGGACCCGCCGCCGAACGGGGTACCGCCGGCATTCCCGGAGCCGCCGCCGAACGGGGCACCGCCGGAGCCGCCGGAGCCGCCGCCGAACGGGGACCCACCGGACCCGCCGGAGCCGTCGAACGGGCCGCCGGGGGTGTCCGGGCCGGAGCCGCCGAACGGGGCGTCACCGTCGCCGGGGCGGTTGCGTCCGTTCACCGGGCCGAGACCGAACGGGTCGTCGTCGGGGTACGGCGCGGGGAGCCCGAAGGGGGCCGGGGTGGTGGCACCGGGGCTGGCCGGGGGAGTCCCGGCGCCGGGGCCCTCGCCGCGGCCGCGGGGTGCCCACAGTGCCGTGGCCGAGGAGGTCGAGGTCTGTTCGGGGGACGGCGGCGCGTTCTCGGTGCCGAAGGCGTCGAACCGGTTGGTCGGCTCGGGCGGGGCCGGTGCGCTCCCGCCGAGCGGGCCGGAGCTGAGCGCGGCACCGGGGACCCGGGAGGGAAGGTTCCCGCCCTCACCGGCCGGAGCCTGTGCGCCGGCCGGTGGCCACGCCTGTGCCGGCTGCGGGGGCAGGTTCCCGGCGGGCGCCTGACGTGCGGACAGCCCAGCGGTGGCGGGCATGGATGCGGCCGGGGCCCCCATGGTCGGTGCGGGCCGGTTGTCCGGGGCGGCCTGGTGGGGCAGCCGGGGTGCCTCGGTGCCCTTGCCGTTCCCGGTGCCGCCGGCGACGTGCTGCGGGGGGACGACGACTTCGGCGACGGTTCCCGCGCCGGTCGGTCGGGGGGACAGACGCACCTCGAAACCACCGCGGTGGGCGAGGCGCCCGACCACGAACAGACCCATCCGGGAGGGGATCTGGGTGTCGATGGTGCCGGGGGTGGATAGCCGGGCGTTGAGCTCGGCGAGTTCGGCCGGGGGGATACCGACGCCGGAGTCGGTGACTTCGAGGTGCAGGCCCCCGTTCGGGGTGAAGTTCGCGGTGAGCAGGATCGGGCTGGTCGGCGGCGAGTACATGGCCGCGTTGTCGAGCAATTCGGCGAGTAGGTGGATGAGGCCACCGGCGACCTGACCGGCGACCGCGGCCGAACTCACCGGCTGCAGACGGACCCGCTCGTACTGTTCCATCTCCGAGGTGGCGGCCCGGAACACGTCGGCGATCGGCACCGGGGTGTTGCTCCGGGTGCGGACGCTGGAGCCGGCGAGCACGAGCAGGTTGTCGTTGTATCGGCGCATCCGGGCGGCCAGGTGGTCCAGCCGGAACAGGTTCCGCAGCTGCTCGGGGTCCTCCTCGACGCTTTCCAGTTCGTCGATGATGGACAGCTGCTTCTCCACCATGGACTGGCTGCGTCGGGACATGCTGACGAAGGCTTCGTCGAGGGCGTGCCGCAGGCGGACCTGGGAGGTGGCGAGCCGGACCGCCTCGGCGGTGAGCCCGTCGACGGCGTGCGCGACCTCGACCGTCTCCGGGCCGGCGACCAGGCCGGGCGGCAGGACCGGCGGGAGATCGATATGCGCGTCGACCCCCTGCTGCTCGATCTGGCGGACCGCCGCGGGCAGCCGGGCGGTGGCCACCTCGACCGCGCCGGAACGCAGCCGCCGCATCGGGACGGTGACGGTGCGGGCGATCGCGGCGAGGGCGGCGAAGACGAGGAGCAGGGTGAGCACGCTCAGCCCGGCGATGCCGATGGTGCGCAGTAGTGAGGTGCGGACGTCGCCGGCGGCCTTGTCCCGGGTGTCCTGGGCGACCTGGCCGATCAGGGTGTCGAGGTTGCCCAGCCGCTGCCCGGTGGCCGCGGAGAAGTTCTCCGGTCCGGAAATGCTCTCCAGCAGGGCTTCCTTCTCCTGGCGTTCTGACTTCTTCGTGGCGTCCAGGGCCGAGGCGGCGGCGAGGTCGTCGAGGTCCCCACGGAATTGTTCGATCCGGAAGTCGTCGGTGCGCAGCGCCGTGATCGCGGCCTGCTGGGAAGGCGAGGCGTGCGCGAAGGCGATGTTGAGCTGGGCATCCTGGGCGATCGCCTGGGTGCTCAGGTCTTTGCGGCCCTGGGCGCTCAACCGCAGGGACTGCAGGGCGATGGTGCCCCGGACCCGTTCGTCGGAGGCCGCGAAGGAGGCGTTGGCCAGGGCGTTCAGGGTGGAGGCTTGGTCGACGGTGTCGCCGGTGCCGGTTGCGGTGGCGATATCCCGGCTCAGCGCACTGACCAGACCCCGCAGCGGGGCGAGCACGTTCTGCTCGTAGTTCTGGTCGAGGACGAGCGGGGAGTAGCCGCTGTCGGCAGAACCACGGACCTTGGTCAGCTGTTCGATGGTGGTCGGCAGGTCGTCGGCGATCAACATGACGTCGGAGGACCAGCCACCGAGCGGTTCTTCGCCGAGGTAGGTCCGCAGGTCCGCGAGGGCGACGTCGGTGTCCTTGCGCCGGACGTCCATGGCCCGTTGGGCGCCGGGGGCCGGGGCGACCCGGACGGTGGTGCCCGGTTGGGTCTTCGTCCGCACCACGGTGATGGTCTGGTTGAGCTCGTTGTCGATCGCGACGATGGCGACATTTGCCGCGAGTGCGGTCGTCGCGAGGGTGCGGGCGCGTTCGGCCTGGCGGAGCAGGCCGATCGAGGAAATCGTCATCAGGGCGCCCGCCCCGATGATGACCAGGACCGGGACGGTGACGAGAGCGACGAGTTTGCGGCGGATCGGCCAGCTCGCCATTCCCCGACCTGAGGCTTGCGGCATGGCCGTGGGGCTTTCCGTCCCCTGGACGGCCAATCCGTGTCGCGGCACCGTGATCCTCCTAGCGCCAGTTGCGGCATTCCGGTCGAGTGTGGACATCGGCGTCCTGCCCCGACTTCCCTCGCCGCCGTGACCTTCCGGCTCGCGTTGGACATGCTGATGGTGTCAGACGAGCTGAGACCGAGGCTACGCGTCCATTCCTAAGGACGAGAACTCTGCGTGAGCAGCCTTACACGTTCTCAGGACTGTCCCGCCGGATGTCACTCTCCTAGTCACTGTTTGTAGTCGTCGTTGAGGTGCGTAGTACACCGGCCCGACGCTGGACACCGCGAGAGCGGCGCCGCCCCCGGCGCCCGTCCGGCCCCGGTTGACCCCGGACTGCGAGATCAACCCGGATCGGGGTTACCTTACGAATTGCAACCCCGTGATCCCACGGGGCGACGATGGCCCTCCTGGGCCACAGCCGTCCCGTCGGCACGGAACGTTCCGTAACGCTACCGGGCGGCGCCGTGATGTGACATCCCCCTGTCGGAGGTTGCTGCAGCCCGTTACCGTGTGGGCAAAGACGAGAAACAAAGAGTGACTTTCACGTCACCAGGTGTGACTCAGGGGTCGATCGGGATAGGGTCCCGGCCGGGTCCGACCATCAGGAAGGTGCAATGTGGCCCAGCGCAAGTCGGGTGCCGGTCGCCGGCTCGTCATCGTCGAGTCCCCGAAGAAGGCACGCACCATCGCCGGGTTCCTCGGCCCCGATTTCGATGTCGAGGCGAGCGTGGGCCACATTCGCGACCTGCCGCAGCCGAGCGAGCTGCCCGCGGAGATGAAGAAGGGCCCCTACGGGCGCTTCGCCGTCGACGTCGACAACGGCTTCACCGCGTACTACGTCGTCGACCCGGACAAGAAGAAGAAGGTCTCCGAACTCAAACGGATGCTCAAGGACGCGAGTGAGCTCTACCTCGCGACGGATGAGGACCGCTAGGGTGAGGCCATCGCCTGGCACCTGCTGGAAGTGCTGCGCCCGAAGGTCCCGGTCCGCCGGATGGTTTTCCACGAGATCACCCGCGAGGCCATCGAACGCGCCCTGCAGGACACCCGGGACATCGACGACCGGCTCGTCGACGCCCAGGAGACCCGCCGGATCCTCGACCGGTTGTACGGCTACGAGGTCTCCCCGGTGCTCTGGCGGAAGATCCGCAACGGACTGTCCGCGGGACGGGTGCAGTCGGTGGCCACCCGCTTGGTCGTCGAGCGGGAACGGGAACGTATGTCCTTCCGGCCCGCCGACTACGCCGACGTCGTCGGCACTTTCGTACCGCGGTCCGGGCCCGGGGCCGGGCACGCTTTCGGGGCCCGGCTGGTCGCCGTGGCCGGGGCCCGGGTGGCCACCGGCCGGGACTTCGGCGATGACGGGGAACTCACTGCCGCGGCGGTCCGGGCCGGGGCCACCCGGCTCACCGAGGCTGTCGCGACGGAGCTGGTCACCGCCCTGCACGGGGTGTCGTTCGCGGTGCGCAGCGTCGAGCAGAAGCCCTACACCCGGCGTCCCGCGGCACCGTTCACCACCTCGACCCTCCAGCAGGAGGCGGGACGCAAACTGCGCCTGTCCTCCCGGCAGGCCATGCGGGTGGCCCAGTCCCTGTACGAGGAGGGGTACATCACCTATATGCGGACCGACTCCACGGCGCTGTCCGGGGAAGCGGTCCGGGCGGCCCGGCGGCAGGCCGAGGAGCTGTACGGGGACACCTACGTCCCGGACAAGCCGCGGGTGTACGCGAACAAGGCGAAGAACGCCCAGGAGGCGCATGAGGCGATCCGCCCGGCGGGGGACCACTTCCGCACCCCCGCCCAAGTGGCCGGACAGCTGCGCGGGGACGAGTTCCGGCTGTACGAGCTGATCTGGAAGCGGACCGTCGCCTCGCAGATGTCCGACGCCCGCGGCTCCACCGCCTCGGTGCGGCTCGGCGCCACCACCACCGACGGCCGGGACGCCGAGTTCGCCGCCTCCGGGACGGTGATCACCTTCCGCGGGTTCCTCGCCGCCTACGAGGAAGGCCGGGACGCCGAGCGGAACGTGGAGGGTGAGGACCGCGAGCGGCGGCTGCCCGAACTCGTCGCCGGGGACGGCCTGGACGCCCGGGAACTCGCCGCGGACACCCACCGCACCTCCCCGCCGCCCCGGTACACCGAGGCGAGCCTGGTCAAGGCGTTGGAGGAGCGCGGGATCGGCCGCCCGTCGACGTACGCGGCGACCATCGGGGTGATCCAGGACCGCGGCTACGTGACCTCGAAGGGGTCGGCGCTGGTGCCGACCTGGCTCGCCTTCTCCGTCACCCGGCTGCTGGAGGAGCATTTCGGCCGGCTCGTCGACTACGACTTCACCGCGGAGATGGAGACCGACCTGGACCGGATCGCCGCCGGCCGGGAAGACCGGACCGGCTGGCTGTCCCGTTTCTACTTCGGCTCCGGCGGGCCGGTGACCGAGGTGCGGGCCGGGCTGAAACCGCTCGTCGACGACCTCGGCGAGATCGATGCCCGGGACATCAACTCGGTGCCGATCGGCGAGGACATCGTCCTCCGGGTCGGCCGCTACGGCCCCTACCTGGAAGTGCCCGCGGCGGACGGTGCCGAGCCGCGGCGGGCCCGCGTCCCCGATGACGTCGCCCCGGACGAACTCACCATCGAGGTGGCCCGGGAACTGCTCGACCATCAGGCGGACGGGGACCGTGAACTCGGTGCCGACCCGGAGACCGGCCACTCCGTCGTCGTCCGGTCCGGACGGTTCGGTCCCTACGTCACCGAGATACTCCCGGAAGACGCGCCGAAGGCGACGAAACCGCGGACAGCGAGCCTGTTCCGGTCGATGCAGCCGGAAACGGTGACCCTGGCCGACGCCCTGCGCCTGCTCTCCCTGCCCCGCCTGGTCGGGGTCGACCCGGACAGCGGGGTGCAGATCACCGCGCAGAACGGCCGGTACGGGCCCTACCTGAAACGCGGTACCGATTCCCGGTCACTGGTCACCGAGGAATCCCTGTTCGAGATCACCCTGGAGGAGGCGCTCGCCGTCTACGCGCAGCCGAAGACCCGGGGCCGGCAGACGGCGGCCCCGCTGCGGGAGCTCGGGGCCGATCCGGACACCGGGGCTCCTGTCGTGGTCAAGGACGGCCGGTTCGGTCCGTACGTGACGGACGGAACGACCAACGCGACCCTGCGCAAGGGGGATGAGGTCGACACCGTCACCTTGGAGCGGGCCGCGGAGCTGCTCGCGGAGAAGCGGGCCGCCGGTCCGCGCCGCGGGGCCCGGCGGGCGACGAAGAAGACGGCGACGAAGAAGACCGCCACGAAGACCGCCACGAAGACCGCGACGAAGAAGGCCGCCACGACGAGGACCGCGACCAAGAAAGCCGCCGCGAAGGCCACCACGAAGAAGGCCGCCACGAAGAAGACGGCAGCGACGAAACGGGCCGGGGCACGGAAGGCGCCGGCGAAGAAGGCCGCGGACGGCCGAGGGACCGGGGGGACCGGCGCCGACCGCCTCGACGAGGAGATCACCGTCGGCTAACCGGCTGCCACCGGCCAGCCGGTTGCGCCGCCCGTTGCGCCGCCGGGGGAGGGCGAGCACGGCTCCATCACCCGGCTCAGCCAGCGCGTCATCCGGTCCGGACCGGTCTGCCCTCACCCGGGGTGTTCACGTTCCGTCACAAATTGGACCTGAGCGTGACCAGGCATCGTCGGAAGAGTTCCGCGCGGCTACTCTGAGCCGGTGGCAGGGCACAACGGAGGGTCTTCGGGGTCGGACGCCGGGGCCGGGACGGGTATCCCGGTGACCGGCAGCAGCGGCGGCGGGGGGCACCCCTCCGGACCCGGGACGTCCCGGGTCCGTCCGGCACGTCGCTGGCGGCGCGGTTCGGCGCGGTCGGCCGGAACGGACGCCGGGTTCGGACCCGATACCGAACCCCAAGCAGGGGGAGGGGGCGGCGCCGGAGCCGAGGCAACGCCGGATGTCCCGGTGCGGCCCCCGAACAGGTCCGAGGCCCCCGCACCGTCCCGGGCACCGGAACCCTTCGATGACGATGACC
Source organism: Kineosporiaceae bacterium (assembly GCA_037381765.1). Lineage (GTDB taxonomy): Bacteria > Actinomycetota > Actinomycetes > Actinomycetales > Kineosporiaceae > JARRQM01. Next base: position 5,908 of record JARRQM010000003.1, on the reverse strand, counting down.
GGCTCGGGGCACCCGACCATGACATCGTCGCCGTACTCAAGATCACCGCGTTCCGTCGACTATGGGCGGCACTCGCGCTGTCCAGCTTCGGGGACTGGCTCGGCCTGCTCGCCACCGCGGCCATGGCGAAGAGCCTGGCCAACGGGTCGTACACGATGGAGAACTTCGCCATCGCCGGGGTGTTCATCCTCCGCCTCGCCCCCGCGGTGCTCCTCGGCCCGCTCGCCGGGGCGCTCGCCGACCGGCTGAACCGGCGCTGGACCCTGGTCTTCGGTGACCTCGCCCGGTTCGCCCTGTTCGCCTCGATCCCGCTGGTCGGCACCCTGCCCTGGCTGTACACGGCAACCTTGCTGATCGAGTGTTTCGCGCTGTTCTGGATGCCCGCGAAGGACGCCACGGTGCCGAACCTGGTGCCGCGCCGCCGGCTCGAAGCCGCGAACCAGATCAGCCTCGTCGCCACCTACGGCAGCGCCCCGGTGGCTGCGGCCGTCTTCGCCGGGCTCGCCCTGCTCGACGGAGTGATCCGGCACTTCGTCCCCGGCTGGCACGTGCATTCGGTGGAGACCGCGTTGTGGTTCAACGCGGCGACCTTCCTGGTGTCCGCGCTGGTGATCTGGCGCCTGAAGATGCCCCGGGGCGGAACCGCGGGGCGCAGCCACCAGGTCGGCGTGCTGCGTTCGATCATCGACGGCTGGCGTTTCGTCGGGAACACCCCGGTGGTCCGCGGACTGGTCACCGGCATGCTCGGGGCGTTCGCCGCGGCCGGCCTCGTCGTCGGCCTCGCGCAGACCTTCGTCCAGGGCCTCGGGGCCGGCCCGCCCGGGTTCGGGGTGATGTTCGGGGCGGTGTTCGTCGGTCTCGCCGCCGGTATGTGGCTCGGCCCCCGGGTGCTCGTCGACTTCTCCCGGCGGCGGCTGTTCGGACTGTCCCTCGGCGCCGCCGGGGTGTTCCTCATCCTCCTGGCCGTCACCCCCGACCTGGTCCTCGCGGCCCTGCTCACCGTCGTCGTCGGGGTCGCCGGCGGGATCGCCTGGGTGACCGGGTACACCCTGCTCGGGCTGGAAGTCGACGACGAGGTTCGCGGGCGCACCTTCGCCTTCCTGCAGTCCGCGGCGCGGGTCGTGCTCGTCGGCGTGCTCGCCCTCGGCCCGGCCATGGCAGCACCGCTCGGCACCCACAAGTGGCGGATCACCGACGCCGTCACGGCCACCTACAACGGTGCCGCCGGGGTGTTCCTGCTGGCCGGGCTGCTCGCGTTGAGCCTGGGGGTGAGTGCCTACCGGCAGATGGACGACCGGTCGGGTACCTCGCTGCGCGCGGATCTGCGCCAGGTGTGGGCCGGGTACCGGGACGCCCGGGTGGCCGCGCCGGACCGGCACCACCCCGGCTACCTGATCGCCTTCGATGGCGGGGACGGTGCGGGCAAGTCGACGCAGGCCCGGCTGCTCACCGAATGGCTGCACGCCGATCAGGGGCACGAAACGCTGCTCACCTTCGAACCGGGGGCCACCGACCTCGGGATCCGGTTGCGGGAGCTGCTGCTCGGGGACCGGGAAGAGATCGGGGTACGCGCCGAGGCACTGCTGTTCGCCGCGGACCGGGCCCACCACGTCGACACGGTGATCCGCCCGGCGATGGAACGCGGCAAGGTCGTCGTCACCGACCGGTACATCGACTCCTCCGTCGCCTACCAGGGGGCGGGCCGGGAACTCGACGCCGACGAAGTGGCCCGGCTGTCCCGTTGGGCGACCGCGGGCCTGGTCCCCGACCTCACCGTCGTCCTCGACCTGCCGCCGGAGATCTCCCGGGTGCGCCGGTCCGCGGATCCGCAGCGGCACGGTGAGGACCGGATGGAGGCCCAGTCGGAGGAGTTCCACGAGCGGGTCCGGCAGCGTTTCCTCGACCTCGCGCACCGGGAACCGCACCGCTACCTCGTCCTGGACGGCTCCGATCCGCGCGAACAGGTTCAGGAGGCGATCCGGCGGCGGGTCCGCGACCTGATCCCGATCTCCCGCCGGCACCGCGCCGACCTGGAAGTGAAACTCGTCGAGGAGGAAGCCACCCGCCGCCGCCGGGCCGCGGCCGAGTCGGAGGTCCGGCGGCTGGACGCGGAACTGCGGGGCCGGTCCCGGGATGAGGCCCGGGCCCGGGAGGAGGCCCGGCAGCGGGCCCGCGCCGAGGCCGAGGAACAGCTCCGCCGCGAAACGCAGGGGCGTCGCGGGGCCGGATCCGGACCCCGATCCGGTGAGGAGCCCCAAACTGGCGAGGAGACCTGGTTCGGTGAGGGGCCCCACGGTGAGGGGACCCCATCCGGTGAGGGCACCCGACCGGGGGGCCGGTCCGGGGACGGACCCCGGCCCGGAGACCCAGGGGCGGACCGGCGGACCGGGCAGCCGCCGGGAGCGGTCGACCTGGGCGCCGCCGCCGGCAGCGCCGCAGATGTCGGGGCGGCCGATCCCGGGGCGCCGGAAACCGAGGGCCGCCATCCGGGTCGTCCCGGTCCGGGGCGGCGCCCCTGGGGCGCGTCGAGCCCGTGGGGCCGGAACCCGAAGGGGCCGGGATCGTCGGGGTGAGCGTCTGGGATGACGTCATCGGCCAACCCGAGGCGGTCCGGGTGCTCGCCCGGGCGGCCCAGGCGGCCGGGGCCCAACTCGGTGACCTGCTCGCGGAGGACGCCGCGGAACGTACCGGGATGACCCACGCGTGGCTGTTCACCGGACCGCCCGGGTCGGGCCGGTCCACGGCCGCCCGCGCCTTCGCCGCGGCCCTGCAGTGCCCGCAGGGCGGCTGCGGCACCTGCCACGCCTGCCGGACCGGCCTGTCCGGGGCCCACGCCGACGTCACCGTGATCACCACCGAACACGTGCACCTGCGCCTGGAGGACGTCCGGCCCCTGGTCTCCCTCGCCCAGCAGCGGCCCTCCTCGGGGCGCTGGCGGGTGATCGTCGTCGAGGACGCCGACCGGCTCAACGACACATCGGGAAACCTCCTGCTCAAGGCGGTCGAGGAACCCCCGCCGCGTACGGTGTGGCTGCTCTGCGCGCCGAGCCCGGAGGACGTCCTGGTCACCATCCGGTCCCGGTGCCGGCACGTCGGCCTGCGCGTCCCGCCCGCCGAGGACGTGGCCGCGCTGCTGGTCCGCCGGGACGGGGTGGACCCCGCGGTGGCGGCGTTCGCGGCCCGGGCGGCGAGCAGCCACGTGGGGTTGGCCCGCAGGCTGGCCACCGACGAAGGGGCGCGGATCCGCCGCCGGGAGGTGCTGCGTCTGCCCGAACGGGTCACCGGGGTCGGCGCCGCCGTCCTCGCCGCCGGACAACTCGTCGAGGTGGCCGGCGAGGAGGCGAAGGCGACCACCGAGCAGCGGGACGCCCGAGAACGGGCGGAACTGCTGCACTCCCTCGGCGCGGACGGCGGCGGGACCCTACCGCCCGCGGTCCGCAGCCAGCTGCGCCAACTGGAGGAGAACCAGAAACGCCGGGCGACCCGGGCCAACCGGGACGTCCTCGACCGGGCCCTGACCGACCTGCTCTCGCTGTACCGGGACGTCCTCGTGGTCCAGCTCGGCGCCGGCGTCGACCTGGTCAACGCCGAGTTCGCGGCCGAGGTGAACCGGATGGCGGCGGCGGGGAACGCGGAAGGCACCCTGCGCCGGATGGACGCCATCGGCCGGGCCCGGGCACGGATCGCCGCCAATGTGGCGCCGCTACTCGCGATCGAGGCCCTGATGGTCCAGCTGCGTTCCGGCGCCCTCGGCTGACCCGGCGCCCTCGGTTGCCCCGGCGGCCTCGGCTGATCCGGCGGCCCGGACCGCGTCCTCTCCGCTGCCCGGGGCTGGGTCCGGGTGGCTCCGGGGCCCGGCGGGGTCGGGTACGGTCGGAGATGTCCCGGCCCGGGCCGTGGGGGTTTCCCGTACCCGGCGAAGACGAGCAGGAGGCACGTCCCGCATGTTCTCGTCCCGCGGTGCGCCCCGCCGCCTGCCCGCCCTGCTCGTCGTCGCGGGGCTGCTGCTCACCGCCTGCGGCACCGACCTGCGCCCGACGACATCGGCGGATCCGGTGCCGTTGCCCGCGGTCACCGACGCACCGGCCGACGACCCGGCCGGTGACCCCGAACTGGCCCGCTTCTACACCCAGGACGTGACCTGGAGCGGCTGCGACGACGGGTTCCGCTGCGCCTCAGTCACCGTCCCGGTCGACTGGTCCGAGCCCGGCGGCGAGACGATCACCCTCGCGGTGAAGAAACTGCCCGCGTCAGGGGAACGGATCGGCTCGCTGCTGATCAACCCCGGCGGGCCCGGGGTGTCCGGGGTCGAATACGTCGGCAGCGCGAAATCCCAGTTCGGCACTGCGGTCCGCCGGGTGTTCGACGTCGTCGGCTGGGACCCGCGGGGTGTCGGCGGCTCCGCGCCGATCACTTGCCTGACCGATGCGGAGTACGACCGGTTCCTCGCCGCCGACGCGACACCGGACACCCCGGCCGAGGTGTCCGAGGCGGTGGCCGGGGCCGAGGCGTACGCCCGGGCCTGCGCGGAGAACACCGGCCCGATCCTCGACCACGTCGACACCTTGAGCACGGTCCGGGACATGGACGTGCTCCGGGCGGTGCTCGGGGATGAACGGCTCAGCTACTACGGCGGGTCGTACGGGACGTTCCTCGGGGCCTGGTACGCGGAAACCTTCCCGTGGCGGGTCGGCCGCCTCGTCCTGGACGGGGCCGTCGACCCGTCGCTGACCACCGAGGAGTACGCGGCCGGACAGGCCGAGGGGTTCCAGCGCGGGCTGCACGCCTACCTGGAGGACTGCCTGGAACAGTCGGGCTGCCCGCTGCACGGCACCCCGGAACAGGCTCTCGCCACCCTGTCGGCGCTCATCGCCCAGGCCGATGCGAACCCGCTGCGGACCGGCGACCCGGACCGACCGCTCACCCAGTCGCTGCTGGTCACCGGCCTCGCCATGGGGATGTACAGCGACCGGTTCTGGACCGCGGTGAGCGCCGCCATCGGAAAGGCGCTCCAAGGCGACGGCGGTTTGCTGCTGGAACTCGCCGACCTGTACAACGAGCGGGACGCCGCCGGACATTACGGACAGGTGCTCGACGCGAACCCGGCGACCTACTGCCTCGACCACGCCGAGGACGCCTCCGTCGCGCACATCGCGGAACTCGCCACCGACCTGGGGCAGCGCTACCCGCCGTTCGGCGACGGAATGGGCTGGTCCGCACTCGGCTGCAACACCTGGCCGGTGCCCGCGGTCGTGCAGCCGCAGCGACTGACCGCGGCCGGCGCGGCACCGATCGTGGTGATCGGCACCACCGGGGACCCGGCGACCCCGTACGAGTGGGCGCAGGGCCTGGCCGGGCAGCTGTCCTCGGGGCGGCTGGTCACCTGGGAAGGGGACGGGCACACCGCGTACGGCCGGGGTAGTTCCTGCGTCGGCGAGGCCGTCGACAACTACCTGGTCGCGGGCACCGCCCCGGACGACGGCACGGTCTGCGCCCGCTGACCCGGCCCGGCCCCGGCGATCAGCCGCGGCCGGGTGGCCCCGGCGAAGCGGCGGCGGTCAGCCGAGTCAGCGCTGCCGCCCGGCCCCGGACCGCGCGTACTCCTGATGCCCGGGTAGCGCGGTCGGCACCCCGGCCGGGCGACGGGCAGGGCCGGGTCGTCGGGGTGGGGTTGCCGGGACGGCGGATACCCGCAAGCTCCGGACCCGGCGAACCCCTATACTCGACACCCGTGCCACCCCTGAGGTGGCGCATGCCGCCTTAGCTCAGTTGGCCAGAGCGACGCACTCGTAATGCGTAGGTCGTGGGTTCGATTCCCACAGGCGGCTCCGATAAAGGCCCAGGTCAGAACGGGTGACTTGGGCTTTTCGGGTTGGTGGAGCCCGTGGCGCTGGCATGACTTCTGGCA
>JARRQM010000002.1:0-17049 GCA_037381765.1 Kineosporiaceae bacterium | reverse complement strand
CGAGATCGACGACGAAGATGAGGGTCTCCCCCGGGCCGATCACCCCGCCGGCGCCGCGCTGACCGTAGGCCAGATGCGGGGGAATGACGATCCGGCGCCGCCCGCCGACCCGCATCCCGGTGATCCCCTGGTCCCAGCCGGAGATCACCTGGCCGGCCCCGAGCTGGAAATCCAGCGGCCGGCCCCGGTTCCAGGAGGCGTCGAACTCCTCCCCGGTGGAGACGGCGACCCCGACATAGTGCGCGGAGACCGTCATACCCGCGGCGGCCTCGGCCCCGGTGCCGACGATCTGGTCCTGCACGGTGAGGTCGGCCGGCGGCGGCCCCTCGGGGAAGTCGATTTCGGGACGGGTGCGGTCGTTCACAGAACCTCCAGAGGTGGATCGGCCCGCCCGGAACATCCCCGCGGGGACGGGCGGGGTCAGGACGCGTCGAGAACGTCGACGACGAAGACGAGGGTGTCGGTGCCGGTGATCCCGGCCGCATCATTGCCGTTGGCACCATAGCCCTGGTCAGGGGGGATCACCAGGAGAAGCCGGCTGCCCACCGGTTGGCCGACGAGACCGAGGTCCCAGCCGGCGATGACCCGGCCCACCCCGATGGCGAAGGTCGACGGGTGGCCGTTCTTCCACGAGGAGTCGAAGACCTTGCCGCTGGCCCAGATCACGCCGAGGTACTGCACGGTCACTTGTTGGGCTTTGATGACCTTCGGTCCCCCGCCGCGGATCAACGGTTGCACGACCAGCGAGGATGGTGGGTCGGTGGCGGGGACGGTCACCGTGGGCTGGCCGGAGGCATCCGTCTTCACCGTGGGCAGGCCCTTGCGCGGGGCCAGCGGGGTGCCGGTGGCCTGGCTGAGCACGTTCCGGGAGGACAGCAGGTCGACCACCACGACGAGAGTGTCCGTCGGTCCGATCCCCACCGCGGGAGACCCCTGCACGCCGTAACCGTCTTTCGGGGGGACCGCGACGAGGATCCGCGACCCGACCTTCACCCCGGTCAGGCCCTTGACCAGGCCGGGCAGGTACTGGCCGACGTCGAGGACGAAGGTCGACGTGGTCCCGCCCCAGGAGGTGTCGAATTCCTTGCCGTCGGTGCCGTTGATCCCCAGGTACTGCACGGAGACCCGCTGACCCTCGCGGACCGGGTCGCCCTTCCCCTCGAACAGGATCCGGGTTTCGGTCTCGGTCACCGAGAACGGTGCGGGAACCGTCACCTCCGGTTTGCTCCCGACCTCCCCGGTCACGGTGACCGTGTCGAGGTCGGAGTTCGCCACCGCGGGGGCCGCGGAGCCGCGTTGGGAGCAGCCGGCCAGGGCCGGCCCGAGGATCAGGAGGCCGAGGGCGAGCAGGATCGCCAGGTGCCGCCTGTGACGTCGATCGGACAATCCGCCGTACCTTCGGGACGCGGGATACGAACGCCCCCACCCTAGTGCCCGTCCGGTGGCGTGCGGTTCAGGTGGGGGCGGTACCGCGCCGAGTGGCGCTCGGAGCCTGTTTCGACGCGTTCGTCGACGGAACGGAACGGGTCCTTGCACAAGACGGTGCGCTGGGCCTGATCGTTGAGTTTGAGGTGGACCCAGTCGACGGTGAAGTCCCGGCGACGTTCCTGGGCCCGGCGCACGAAGTCGCCCCGCAGTTTCGCCCGGGTGGTCTGCGGCGGCACCGAGGTCGCCTCGAAGATCTCGATGTCGGAGGTGATTCGCTCGGCCAATCCCCGTTTGACCATGAGGTAGTGCAGGCCACGGTCGCGGTGGATGTCGTGGTAGGCGAGGTCGAGGCGGGCGATCCGGGGCGAGGACAGCGGCAGGTCGTGCCGGGTGCGGTAGCGCTCGACGAGGCGGTGCTTGATCACCCAGTCGAGTTCCCGGTCCACCAGGGACAGATCCTCGGAACTGATCGCCCGCAGCCCTCGCTCCCACAGGTCCAGTACCCGCTTCACCGCGTCGGTCTGCAGGCCGTGGGATTCGACGAAGTCGCGGGCCCGCGTGTAGTACTCCTCCTGGATTTCCAGGGCGCTCGCCTCCCCACCGTTGGCCAGCCGGATCTTCCGGCGCCCGGTGAGGTCGTGACTGACCTCGCGGATGGCCCGGATCGGGTTCTCCAAGGTGAGGTCGCGCATCGCTATCCCGGACTCGACCATACGCAGCACCAGGTCGGTGGCGCCGACCTTGAGCATCGCCGTCGTCTCGCTCATGTTCGAGTCGCCGACGATGACGTGCAGCCGCCGGTACCGCTCGGCGTCGGCGTGCGGCTCGTCCCGGGTGTTGATGATCGGTCGGGACCGGGTGGTCGCACTGGACACCCCCTCCCAGATGTGGTCCGCCCGCTGGCTCAGGCAGAACACCGCACCCCGGGGGGTTTGCAGCACCTTGCCCGCGCCGACCAGCAGCTGGCGGGTCACCAGGTAGGGGATGAGCACGTCGGACAGCCGGCTGAACTCCCCATGCCGGCTCACCAGGTAGTTCTCATGGCAGCCGTAGGAGTTCCCGGCCGAGTCGGTGTTGTTCTTGAACAGGAACACCTCCCCGGCGATGCCCTCCTCGTGCAGCCGGCGCTCGGCGTCGACGAGCAGGCCCTCCAGCACCCGCTCCCCGGCCCGGTCATGGGTGACGAGCTGGCGGACGTCATCGCATTCGGGGGTGGCGTACTCCGGATGCGACCCCACGTCCAGGTACAGCCGGGCGCCGTTGCGCAGGAAGACGTTGCTCGACCGGCCCCAGGAGACGACCTTGCGGAACAGGTACCGGGCGACCTCGTCCGGGGAGAGCTTGCGCTGGCCGTCGAAGGCGCACGTGACGCCGAATTCTGTTTCGAGCCCGAAAATCCGGCGATCCATTACCCCACTGTAGTGAGGAACGACCCGAACGGCACGGGACGCACTTCCTTCCCTACCGTCGGTATCCAATCCGGGGGTGTCACTCACCCGTCGTCGCCGGGCCCGCGCTCCTCGGTGCCGTCGCCGGTGGTGTCGGCCTCGTCGGTGGTGTCGTTCCCGTCGGTGGTGTCGGGCTCGGCCGTCCCCCCGCCTTCGGCGCCGTCACCTTCGGGGCCGGCTCCCCCGGCGGAGTCGTCCCCGGTGAGCGTGTCGTGCAGCCCGGGACGGTCCTCGTCGGTGTGCGGGACGTCCGTCGTCGGATCCCCGGGGGTGAGCAGCCGTTCCAGTAGTGGCCCGGTGAGCCGGCGGAAGGCCCGCCGCGGGCGCAGCCGGTCCAGGACGGCGACCTCCAGCTGGGTCGTGTCCAGGGTGCGCGGGGTGCCGCCGGAGGGGTCCCGGGCCAGCTGCTCGGTGGCCAGGATGAGGGCCTCGGACAGGGTGAGTCCGGGCCGCCAGTGCTCGGCGAGGCCGGTGTTGATCTGTTCGGCCTGCCCGCCGATGACGACGTGCCCCTGCTCGTCGGCGACCGACCCGTCGTAGGTGAGCCGGTACAGCTGGTCGCCGTCGGCGTCGGCGCCCACCTGGGCCACGACGAGTTCGACTTCCAGCGGTTTGGGTTCGGTGGTGAAGACCGTGCCGAGGATCTGGGCGTAGAAGTTCGCCAGGCCCCGGGCGCTGACATCGGTCCGGTCGTAGGCGTATCCGCGCAGGTCGGCGTAGCGGACGCCGGCCACCCGCAGGTTCTCGAACTCGTTGTACCGTCCGGTCGCGGCGAAGGCGATCCGGTCGTAGATCTCGCTGACCTTGTGCAGGGCCCGGGAGGGGTTCTCGGTGACGAAGGCGATCCCCCCGTCGTAGCCGAGCACCACGACCGGACGTCCCCGGGCGATGTTGCGCCGGGCGAAGTCCGCCCGGTCCTTCATGATCTGCTCGGGCGGGGCGTAGAACGGCATGCTCATCGCTGTTCCCCCCGCAGCTCGCGAACCTGCGCGGTGGCGGCGGCCAGTTCATCCTCGCCGATCCGCCGGTACCCCTCGGCGGTCACCGTGGCGATGACCGGGAAGATCTGCCGGGACTCATCCGGACCACCGGTCGCGGAGTCGTCATCCGAGGCGTCCAGGAGCGCCTCCACGGTCACCCGTACCGCCTCCTCCGGGTTGAGATCGGGGCGCCACCGTTTCTTCAGCGAGCCCCGGGCGAACAAGGATCCGGAGCCGACGCTGTGGTGGTCCCGTTCCTCGTAGCGCCCGCCGGTGATGTCGTAGGAGAAGATCCTGCCGCGCCCGGCGTCGAGGTCGTAGCCGGCGAACAGGGGGACGACGGCGAGACCTTGCATGGCGAGGCCGAGGTTCCCGCGGATCATCGAGGCGAGCCGGTTGGACTTGCCCTCCAGGGACATCAGCGTGCCCTCGATCTTCTCGTAATGTTCCAGCTCGACCTGGAACAGCCGGACCATTTCCACGGCGATCCCCGCCGACCCGGCGATGCCGACGCAGGAGTACTCGTCGGCGGGGAAGACCTTCTCGATCTCCCGGTGGGCGATCATGCTGCCCATGGTGGCCCGGCGGTCACCGCCCATCACGACGCCGCCGTCGAAGGCAGCGGTGACGATCGTCGTCGCATGCGGCACCTCGGGGACGCTGCCCGCGGGTAGCGGGCGGCGTCCCGGCAGCAGGTGCGCGGCGTGGGCGTCGAGGAAGTCGGCGAAGGAGGAGGAGCCCGGGGTCAGGAAGGTCGACGGCAGGGGCCGCTCCCCCGCCCGGTCACGTTGTGCGTCGGTCACGGCCCCGACCCTACCGAGCGCCGGTCCGCGGGGAGGGTCCGGTTCCGTTCACTGGCCGCCCTTCTGGACGAAGCCTTTGACGAACTCCTCGGCGTTGCTTTCCAGGACGTCGTCGATCTCGTCGAGGATGTCGTCGACGTCGTCACTACTGGCCTGGGTGGCCGGGGCTGCGGGCGCCGGATCGTCCGCCGGCTCCTCATCCCGTTCCCGGGGCCGTTGCCTCTCCTGACCTGCCATCGCTGCCTCCTCGGATCCGCCGCGCCGCCCGCCAGCCCCGGTGCGGGCGGGCCCGCGGACGGCCCGGGGTGGGGCTCTGGCTCCGATCCTAGGCCGCGGCGGGCCCGCTCCGCCCGGGCACTTTGCCCGTATCCGCCCGGTGCCGGGGAAACCGGGCGGCCGGGCCGGTCAGGAGAACAGCACGCTGATGCTCTCGCGCTTGGAGATCCTCCGGATCGCCTCGCCGAACAGGGGGGCGATGGAGACGACCTCGGTTCCCGCGGGCAGCGGGGTGGGGTGTCCTTCGATGGTGTCGGTCATGTAGAGCCGTTCGATCGGGCTTTTCTCGATCCGGGCGGTGGCGTCGCCGGTGAGCAGGCCGTGGCTGATCGCCGCCACCACCCGGGTGGCCCCGCGGTCGGCGAGTTTCGCCGCGGCCTCGCACAGGGTTCCGGCGGAGATCGAGAAATCGTCGACGAGTACCGCGACCCGGCCTTCGACGTCGCCGATGACCTCGATGATCTCGGCGTTCTCGTCGTGGGCGACGCGCCGCTTGTCGGCGATGGCCAGGGGTGCGCCGAGGCGGGTGGCCAGACCCCGGGCGCGTTTGGCGAACCCCGCGTCGGGGGCGACGATGACGAGGTTGTCGGGTAGTTCCTGGCGCAGCCGTTCGGCGAGCACCGGTTCGGCCCGCAGGTCGTCGACGGGCACCCGGAAGAACCCCTGCACCTGGGGGGCGTGCAGGTCCATGGTGACGACCCGGTCGGCCCCGGCGACTTCGAGGGCGTCGGCGCAGACCCGGGCCCGGATGGAGACCCGGGGTTCGTCCTTCTTGTCTCCCTTGGCGTAGGAGAAGTACGGCAGGACGACGGTGACCGAGGAGGCGCTGGCCCGCTTCAGGGCGTCGATCCAGAACAGCAACTCGACGAACTCGTCATTCGGGGCGAAAGCCATGGCCTGGACGAGGAAGACATCTCGGCCCCGGACGTTGCTCAGCACCCGCACGAAGGTGTTGCCGTCGGAGAAACGCAGCACCTCCCCCGGGGAGAGCGGGTGGTCCAAGTAGGCGGCGATGGCCTGACCGAGCTCCTGGGAGGAGGAGCCGGCCATGAGTACGAAGTCCAAGTCCCCGGTCATGTCCGCGAGCCTAACGGGGGCCGGTCACTGCCCGGCGAGGGCATCGACGAGGTCGGCGGCGGTGGGGCAGCGGGCGAACAGATCGGCCACGTGTTCGCGGGTGCCGCGGGCGGGGTCGAGGGTGGGGACCCGCTGCAGGGCGCCGCGACCGGGCAGGTCGAAGATCACCGAATCCCAGGAGGCCGCGGCGACCTGCGCCCCGTACCGGGACAGGCAGGTGCCGCGGAAGTAGGCCCGGGTGTCGGTGGGCGGTTCGGTCACCGCGGCGGTGATCTCCTCCTCGGACAGCAGCCGTTCCATCCGACCGCGCGCCAGTAGCCGCTGGTACAGGCCCTTCTCCGGGCGCAGATCCGACCACTGCAGGTCGATCAGTTGCAACCGCGGGGAGTCCCAGGGCAGGTGTTCGCGGTCCCGGAACCCGTCGAGGAGGTGCAGTTTGGCCACCCAGTCCAGTTCTCGGGCGCATTCGGCCGGGTCGCGTTCCAGCCGGGTGAGCACGCTCTCCCAGCGGGACATCACCTCGGCGGTCACCGGGTCGAGGTCGTCACCGTACCGGTCGCCCAGGTACCTGGCGGCTTGCTCCCGGTAGGCCCACTGCACCTGGACGGCGGTGAGGGTGCCGCCCTCGCGCAAGGTGAGCAGTGTGCGCAGGTCCGGGTCGTGGGAGACCGCGTGCAGTCCCGGTACCGGGTCGATGATGGTGAGGTCCCGGGTGAAGGCCTGCTGCTCGATGAGTTCCAGGACGATCGCGGTGGTCCCGGTCTTGAGGAAGGTCGCGACCTCGGACAGGTTCGCGTCCCCGATGATCACGTGCAGCCGGCGGAATCGGTCGGCGTTCGCATGCGGTTCGTCCCGGGTGTTGATGATCGGGCGTTTCAGTGTGGTCTCCAGCCCGACCTCGACCTCGAAGAAGTCGGCGCGTTGGCTGAGCTGGAAACCGGCTTTCCGCCCGTCCTGGCCGAGCCCTACCCGCCCGGCGCCGGAGACCACTTGCCGGGAGACCAGGAACGGGGTGAGGTGGCGGACGATGTCCGGGAACGGGGTGTCCCGGCGCATCAGGTAGTTCTCGTGGGTGCCGTAGGAGACGCCCTTGTTGTCGGTGTTGTTCTTGTAGAGGTTGACCGGTGCCAGCCCGGGAGCACCGGCGAGCCGGCGCACCGACTCGAGCATCACCCGTTCCCCGGCCTTGTCCCACAGCACGGCGTCGCGGGGGTTGGTCACCTCGGGGGTGGAGAACTCCGGGTGGGCGTGGTCGACGTAGAGCCGGGCGCCGTTGGTGAGGATGACGTTGGCCAGCCCCGGGTCTTCGACCGCGTCGGTGAGTTGGCCGGGGTCGGCGGCGTCGCGGCTGAGCTCCCAGCCGCGGGCGTCCCGCAGCGGGGCCTCATCCTCGTAGTCCCACCGGGCCCGCCCGGCCCGGCTGCCCTGGGGGGCCGCGTAGGCGTTGACCACCTGGCTGGACAGCACCATGGCGTTGGCCGAAGGGTCACCGGGGGTGGAGACCCCGTACTCGGTCTCGATGCCCATCACCCGATGTGCCGTCATGGTCGCAGCCTACGAGCCCGGCCGGGGAGCTTCCGCGCTCGGGGTGGACAGGCCTGGGAGACTGGCCCGGTGCGTGTCCCCTCAACCTGGTTGTGGTTCCTCGGCGGTTCCCGCGGGCGGGCGACCCTCACGTCGATCGGCGTGGACGGCGCGGCCGTCGTCGTCTTCGCCGTGGCCGGGCGGCTGGTGCACGGGGAGCCGATGACGGTGGCCGGTATGGCCGGGACGGCCTGGCCGTTCCTGGTCGGTCTGGGGCTGGGCTGGGCGGGGTTGGTCGGGTTGCGGTTGCACCCGCGACGGCGGCTGGCCGCGGCCCTGCCGATCACCGGAACGGTGCTGTTCGGGTTGCTGATCCGGCGGCTGGTGCAGACCACCGGTACGCCGTTCGCCTTCGTCGTGGTCACCGTGCTGGTGGTGAGCTTGCTCTTGCTCGGGTGGCGGACCGCTGACCTGGCGATGCGCCGTCGGGTCCATCCGGTTCCGGGCTGAACCGTTCTTCGGGGCGGCGGTGTCCCCGGGCGATCAGCGCGAACTCTTCCTCCGGGGACGGGATGAGCCGGTGCCGGCCGCGCAGGCCGAAGTAGAGCAGCGTCGCGACGAACCAGATGGCGACCCCGATGACCCCGGGCCGGTAGTCCGGCCGGGCGAACAGGGCGGCGAAGGCGATCAGGGCGATGATCCCGGCGACGATCGCTCCGGGGATTCCCAGCGGGCTGCGGTAGGGGCGGTCGATATCCGGCAGTTTCCGGCGGAGCAGGACGAAGGAGGCCGCCTGCATGAGGTAGGAGATGACCCCGCCGAAGACGGCCATGGACAGCAGGGCGGCGCCGAGGTTGCCGTCGAGCCAGTTGTGCCTTCCGGCCTCGTACAGCAGGAAGGCGAGGCCGTAGCCGACGACGGCGCCGAGGATCAGGGCACGGTGCGGGGTGTGGTGCCGGCCGTGGGTGACCGACAGCCAGGAGGGGAAGTACCCGGCCCGGGACAGCGAGTAGATGTTCCGGCCGTAGGCGAAGATCACCGTGTGGAAGCTGGCGATCAGGCCGACCACGGCGATGAGGCCGAGCAGCGCGGCCGAGGTGCCGTCGCCGAAGATCGTCCGCAGTCCGTCCAGCAGCGGGCTGTCCGAGGTCCGGATGCCCTCCGCGCCCGGGGCGATCCCGGTGTTGAGGATGAGGACGGCGAAGGCCGTGACGGTGAGGGTGGCCAGGCCGTACCGGGTGCCCCGGGGGATGTCCCGGCGGGGGTCGTGGGCTTCCTCGGCGGCCAGCGGGAGCTCCTCGATGGCGAGGAAGAACCAGATGGCGTAGGGCAGGGCGAGGAACACGCCGGTGCCGACACCGAACGGGAACCAGACGGAGTTCCCCGGTTGCGGGGGGATGTTCAAGGCGTTGGCGGTGAAGTCGAACGATGCCAGCGCCCCGACCGCGAAGACGGCGAGGATGCCGAGGGCGAGGGCGGCGACGAGAACGGTGACGCGCATCGCCAGGGCGACGCCGACCAGGTTGAGGCCGAGGAAGGTGAGGTAGCAGGCGAGCCAGAGCAGGGGTTCGGGGACGCTCACGCCGGTCAGGGTGGCGAGGATCTCGTGCAGGTAGTCACCGATGAAGGTGACGACGACGGCGGGGGCGACGACGTATTCGATGTTCTCGGCGATCCCGGTGATGAACCCGCCCCAGGGGCCCATCGCCGAGCGGGCGAAGGAGTAGGCGCCCCCGGCGTGCGGCAGGGCCGGGGACATCTCGGCGATGCTGTGCGCGAGGCCGGTGTACATGACGGTGATCAGGATCGTGGCGACGAGCAGGCCGCCGAACCCGCCGGCGTCGAGGCCGAAGTTCCAGCCGGAGAAGTCTCCGGAGATGACGGCGGCGACGCCGAGCGCCCACAGTGACCAGACGCCGGCGTGCCGGCGTAGTTGCCGGTCGGTGAAGTAGTTCTGGGTCGGTTCCTGGTAGCGGATTCCGCTCACAGGTACTGGCCGGTGTTCGCCACCGTGTCGATGCTGCGTCCGGGTTCGCTGCCGTCCTTGCCCTGGATGATGGTGCGGATGTAGACGATCCGTTCGCCCTTCTTGCCGGAGATCCGGGCCCAGTCGTCGGGGTTGGTGGTGTTCGGTAGGTCCTCGTTCTCCTTGAACTCGTCGACGCAGGAGTTCAGTAGGTGTTCGACGCGGATCCCGCGTTGGCCGGTCTCCAGCAGGTCTTTGATCGCGTTCTTCTTCGCCCGGTCGACGATGTTCTGGATCATCGCCCCGGAGTTGAAGTCCTTGAAGTAGAGGATTTCCTTGTCCCCGTTGGCGTAGGTGACTTCGAGGAACTGGTTCTCCTCGGTTTCGGCGTACATCCGTTCCACGGTGCGTTGGATCATCGCGTCGACGGCGGTGGTGCTGGAGCCGTCGTTGGCGGCGAGGTCGTCCGGGTGCAGCGGGAGGTCGGCGGTGAGGTACTTGGCGAAGATGTCCTGGGCGGCTTCGGCGTCCGGGCGTTGGATCTTGATTTTCACGTCGAGGCGTCCGGGGCGCAGGATCGCCGGGTCGATCATGTCTTCCCGGTTCGAGGCGCCGATCACGATGACGTTCTCCAGTCGTTCCACGCCGTCGATTTCGGAGAGGAGCTGCGGGACGATCGTGGTTTCTACGTCGCTGGACACTCCGGAGCCGCAGGTGCGGAACAGGGAGTCCATCTCGTCGAAGAAGACGACGACGGGGGTGCCGTCGGAGGCTTTCTCCCGGGCCCGGGAGACGATCAGCCGGATGTGTCGTTCGGTCTCCCCGACGTACTTGGTGAGTAGTTCTGGGCCCTTGACGTTGAGGAAGTAGCTGCGTGACCCCTGTTCGCCGCGGGTTTCGGCGGCTTTGAGGGCGAGTGACTTCGCGACGGCCTTGGCGATGAGGGTCTTGCCGCAGCCGGGCGGGCCGTACAGGAGGATGCCTTGGGGGGGTTTCAGGCCGTGTTCGCGGTACAGCTCCGGGTGCAGGAACGGTAGTTCGACGGCGTCGCGGATCTGTTCGATCTGCGCGGACAGGCCGCCGATGTCGGAGTAGTCGATGTTCGGGACTTCTTCCAGGACGAGGTCTTCGACTTCGGCTTTGGGGATCCGTTCGAAGGCGTAGCCGGCCCGTGGGTCCATCGTGAGGGCGTCGCCGATCCGGAGTTTTTCCTGGCGCAGTGGTGCGGCGAGGTAGACGACGCGTTCCTCGTCGGCGTGCGCGACGACGAGGGCGCGGTCCTCGCCGAGGAGTTCTTTGAGGGTGACGAGTTCGCCGACGCGTTCGAACTCGCCGGCGGAGACGACGTTGAGGGCCTCGTTGAGCATGATCTCTTGGCCCGGGCGCAGCGTGTCGGCGGGAACTTCGGGGGTGCAGATGACGCGCATCTTCCGCCCGGAGGTGATCACTTCGACGTGTCCGTCCCCGGCGTCGGCGAGGAACAGTCCGAAGGTGTTCGGTGGTTCGGCGAGCCGGTCCACCTCCGCCTTGAGTGTGACGATCTGTTCCCGGGCGTCACGTAGGGTGTTGGCGAGGCGGTCGTTCTGGGTGGTGAGCTGGGCGACCTGGGCCCGGAGCCGGGTCATCTGGTCGTGGTCCGTCGCGCTCCCGCGGGAGGCGTGCAGCTGGTCCAGCTCGTCCTGCAGCCGCGCGACCCGTTCGCGCAGCGCCTTCTCGGCCGGACCCCGATCGTCGTTGGACATCGTCGGTACCTCCCTCGTCGCCTCGGGACGGACCGTTCGACACTAACGCCGACCGGGTACGGCCCGCCCTGCGGTACCCGGCGGTGGTGACGGATCGCCCCATCACCTTCCGGTCGCGCCGGCCGGTGACCGTACCCGGTGTTACGGTCGCCGACGCGTCGCGCCGGGGTGAAGACATAACATCACACGGCGTCGTCGCCCGGGTCCAGAGGGTGAGAGATTTCTCCTGGTCCTGGCGTGTCGGTTCCGGTGGGTGACGAACGGACCTCCCGGCGGACCTTGCGCACCTTCTTTTCTGAAACGGGTCGCTCGCCGAGGTTCTCCGCGGTCCAGGCGCCCCACGCCTCGCGGACCGCCTCACCGCCGTCCCGGGTACTCCCGGCCGGGCGGCGGCGCCGGGGCGGGGCGGTCACCCCGTCGGCCAGCCGGCGGCTGGTGAGCAGGAAACCGGTGTGCCCGACCATCCGGTGCTGCGGGCGGACCGCGAGTCCCTCCAGGTGCCAGCCGCGCACCATCGACTCCCACGCGCTCGGTTCGGTGTAGCGGCCATCCGCGCGCAGTTGTTCGGCGAGCCGGGACAGCTGGGTGGCGGTCGCCACGTAGCAGATGAGCACCCCGCCGGGGGTGAGTGCTCCGGCCACCGCGTCCAGGCATTCCCACGGGGCGAGCATGTCGAGGACCACCCGGTCGACGTCGCGGTCGTCGAGTTCGACCGCGAGGTCGCCGACGGTGACCTGCCACGCCGGGTGCGGGCCGCCGAAGAACGTCTCGACGTTGGCCCGGGCGATCTCGGCGAAGTCGGCCCGACGCTCATAGGAGTGCACGCTCCCGGCGTCGCCGACGGCCCGGAGCAGGGACATGCTCAGTGCCCCGGATCCGACCCCGGCCTCGACGACACGCGCGCCGGGGAAGATGTCGGCCATCGCGATGACCTGCCCGGCGTCCTTGGGGTAGACCACGGCCGCACCGCGCGGCATGGACAGCACGTAGTCGGCGAGCAGGGGCCGCAGCGCCAGGTAGCCGATCCCGGCAGTGTTCACCACCACCCAGCCTTCCGGGCGGCCGATCAGGTCGTCGTGCCGGAGGATCCCGCGGTGGGTGTGGAATTCCCGGCCCGGGATCAAGGTGATGGTGTGCAGACGCCCCTTGGGGTCGGTGAGTTGCACGCGGTCCCCGGCCCGGAAGGGGCCGCGACGGTGCCGGGCCCCGGTCGGCTCCCCACGGTCCCCCGCAGCCTTGTCCCCCGCACCCCCGCCGTCCAGATTCGCGTCGTCCAGACTCGCGTCACCGGAGTCCCCGGTTCCTGTCCCGGCCCCGGCGACCGTCGCCTCAGGGGTCCCGGCCTCAGGGGTCCCGGCCTCGGGGGTCTCCGCTTCGGGGACCTCGTCCCCGGAGACTCCGTCCTCGGGAACGCTGCCTCCGTCCGGGGGGACCGCGGGATCGGTGGGCGGCGGGCCGGGGGGCGGTGCGGAGGTCATGGGCGGAGTCTAGGCGGGCCGGTAGGCGCGGGAACTGTCCGTCCCGGCTCCTACAGTGGGGACATGCCAGCGGAAGCGTTGTCCCCCTCGCGTGCCGGGGATTTCATGCAGTGTCCCCTGCTCTACCGCTTCCGGGTGATCGACCGGCTGCCCGAGGCGCCGAGTCCGGCTGCGGTCCGTGGCACCGTCGTGCACGCCGTCCTCGAACGGATCTTCGATTTGCCCGCGCAGCAGCGCACCCGCGCGGCGGCCCGGTCCCTACTGCCCCCGCAGTGGGCGCGGATCCAGCAGGAATCCCCGGAACTGGCCGACCTGTTCGACGGCGATGACGCCGACGCCGAGCGGGCCCGCTGGCTGTCCGGGGCGGAGGAACTGCTCGACCGCTGGTTCGACCTGGAGGATCCGACCCGGCTGGAACCGGCCGACCGGGAACTGTACGTCGAGACCACTCTCGACGGCGGGTTGACCCTGCGCGGCTACGTCGACCGGATCGACGTGGCCGCCGACGGGCGGGTGCGGGTCGTAGACTACAAGACCGGGCGGGCGCCCTCGGAGACTTTCGAGGGCAAGGCCCTGTTCCAGATGAAGTTCTACGGTCTGGTGCTGTGGCGGCTGCGCGGGGCGGTGCCGGCCCTGCTCCAACTCGTCTACCTGGGCAGCGGCGACGTCTTGCGGTACGTCCCCGATGAGGCGGATCTGCGCGCCACCGAGCGCAAGGTCACCGCCTTGTGGGCGGCGATCACCCGGGCCGCCCGCAGCGGGGATTGGCGGGCCTCCCCCGGGCGGCTGTGCGACTGGTGCGATCACCGGGCGTTGTGCCCGGCCTGGGGCGGTACCCCGCCGCCGTTGCCCGCCGACGCCGGGGACCGGGTGGCCGGGGCGGTGTCCGTTCCGCGGGCCCCGGACCGGAACGGGGACTGACCTCGACGGCAGCGCGGCGCGGGTCGACCGTGCGGTGGACGCTCGTGCGGGTCCACCATACGGTGGACCGGTCCGTGCACCGGGTGGTTTTCGCATCCTGTCCGCGAGGTGGACTCCGGGTGCCATCCGCAGTGCCATGGTGGGGGTGGCACTACTGACGTCGCGCCACGCGGGGACAAGGCTGTGGCGCGTGATGAACCGGACCCGAGACTGGGGTCCGTTGTTTTTGGACCAGCAGACACTGAGGAGAATTCCGTGACGACCGGTCACGACACAGACGCCGTAGTGGCGCAGGCGATCGGCCTGACGAAGGTATACGGCAGCGGTGAGGCCGCAGTCACCGCCCTGAACGAGGTCAGCGTGGACTTCGCGCGCGGCCGGCTCACCGCGATCATGGGGCCGTCCGGGTCCGGGAAATCCACCCTCATGCACTGCATGGCGGCCCTGGACACGCCGACCTCGGGAGAGGTCCGTATCGACGGTCAGGCCATTTCGACGATGGGCGATAGGGCCCTGACCCGGATGCGGCGCGACCGTCTCGGCTTCGTCTTCCAATCCTTCAACCTCGTGCCCACGTTGAGCGCGCGGGAGAACATCACCCTGCCGGTGGACATCGCCGGCGGCAAGGTCGATCAGGAGTGGTTCACCACGGTGATCTCCACCCTGGGGCTCGGCGACCGGCTCTCGCACCGGCCCAGCCAGCTGTCCGGCGGCCAGCAGCAGCGGGTCGCCTGCGCCCGGGCGCTGGTCAGCCGGCCGGCGATCGTGTTCGCCGATGAACCCACCGGGAACCTCGACTCCCGGTCCGGGGCGGAAATCCTCGGTTTCCTGCGCCGCAGCGTCGATGACTACGGCCAGTCCGTGGTGATGGTCACCCACGACCCGAACGCCGCCTCCTACGCCAATCGGGTGCTCTTCCTCGCTGACGGGTCCATCGTCGATGAGATCCTCGACCCGACCGCGGAAGCGGTGCTGGACCGGATGAAGGGCTTCGAACTGTCCGGACGGGCGGTCTGAAACCATGATCAGGATCACGCTCAAGGGCGTGCGGGGGCACCTGCTGCGCTTCCTGCTCACCGTCATTTCGGTGACCCTCGGTACCGCGCTGATCGCCGGCACCTTCATGCTCACCGACTCGATCAACAAGACTTTCGACGACATCTTCGATGCCTCCACCGCGGGGCTCGACGTGTCCGTGCGCGGGCATGCGGTGAATGAACTCGCCGACGGCAGTGGGGGGTCGGTGCGTGAGCAGCTTCCGCTCACCCTGGCCGACACGTTGCGCACCGTGCCCGGGGTCAAACGGGTCGCCCCCGACCTGCAGGGGCTGATCACTCTCGTCGGCGCCGACGGGACGGCCGTGCGGAACGGTCAGGCCCCGACCCTGGGCTTCGGCATCACCCACGACGACCCGGCCGTCACCTTGGTCACCGGCCGGTTGCCGAACGGCCCGCATGAGGTCGTCGTGGAGTCCCGCACCCTGGAACTTGCGAAACTGAAGGTCGGGGACAGCACCCAGGCGCTGATCGGGCGGGAACCGACCGATGTCACCATCGCCGGGGAGGTGGCTTTCGACGGCCCGCTGGCCGGGGCCACCCTCGTCCTGGTCGATGAAGCGACCGCCGTCCAGGCCTTCGCCCCGGACGGCAAGGTGGGCTCGTTCTCGGTGACCGCTGCCGACGGGGTCAGCCCGGAGCAGTTGCGGGACCGGATCGCGCCGCTCCTGCCCGCCGACGCCGAAGCGATCACCTCCGTGGCGGCCAATGAGGAGGCGAAACGGGACCTGCACGACGCCCTCGGTTTCATCAGCACCTTCCTCCTGGTGTTCGCCCTGATCAGCGTGTTCGTCGGGGCGTTCATCATCTTCAACACCTTCTCCATGCTGATCTCCCAGCGCACCCGGGAACTGGCGTTGCTGCGGGCCGTCGGGGCCGGACGGGGACAGGTGCTGCGGGTCGTCCTCGGTGAGGCCCTCGTCGTCGGGCTCGCCGGCGGGCTGGTCGGGCTGGCCGCCGGGGCCGGACTGGCCCGGGGGCTGCAGGTGGTTTTCGGGGCGATGGGGCTGGAGATCTCCGGCGGGTTGCCGTTGCTCCCCCGCACCGTCGTGTGGACGGTCACCACCGGCGTCGTCGTCACCGTGCTCTCCGCGGTCCTGCCGGCGTGGCGGGCCTCCCGGATCGCCCCTATCGCGGCGCTGCGCGATGACCTGGTCCGCCCCGCCAAGGGGGTCCGCCGGCTCGGCGCGGTCGGGGCGGCGCTGATCGCGGCCGGTGCCGCGCTGGTCACCGTCACCTCCGGCAGCGAGGACGTGAGCTGGTGGGGTTTCGTCGCCGGGGCCGTCCTGCTGCTCGGCGGTGCCCTGATCGCCGCGCCGTTCCTCACCCGGCCGCTGGTGCACGTCGTCACCTGGCCGTTCGTGCTCACCCTCGGGGTCGTCGGCCGGCTGGCCCGGGAGAACGGGCTGCGGGTGCCGCGGCGCACCGCGATCACCGCCAGCGCGCTGATGATCGGGGTCACCTTGATGGCCGGGGTCGCCGTCCTGGCCCAGTCGACCAAGGCGAGTGTGGCCGACATCGTCGACCAGCGGTTGACCGCGGACTACGTGCTCGGCAGCGGGCAGCAGGTCTTCCCCACCACGCTGGCACAGAAGGTGGAGGCGCTGCCCGGGGTGCAGTCCGCCGCGGGAATCGCCGGGGTTTCCGTCGACACCGGGTCGACGTCGCTGTACGCCGTGGCCACCGACGCCACCGGGATCAGCCAGAGCATGCGGGTGGACCTCACCTCCGGGCGGCTGGACTCCCTCGACGACGGTGAGATCGTCGTGGACCAAGAGGTTGCCGCGGAACAGGGCTGGCACGTCGGGTCGACCTTCACCGCGACCCTCGGGGCCCTGCCCGACCGCACCCTCACCGTCGGCGCGATCGCCGCACCGAACAGCCTGTTCGGCGCGCAACTGGTGATCCCCCGGGCCCTGTACGCCGAGGCGGTCCCGCCCACGCTGCAAGGGGATATGAACGTCTTCGTGAAGCTGGCCCCCGGTGCCAACCCGGAAACGGTCCGCGAAGAACTCGTCACGACGGTCAAGCCGTACCTCGTCGTGTCCGTGCAGGACTCCGAGGAGTTCGTGGACAGCCAGGCCTCGCAGGTGAACGTCATGTTGACGATCCTGTACGCGTTGCTCGCCCTGAGTGTGATCATCGCGGTGCTCGGGATCGTCAACACCTTGGCCCTGTCGGTCTTCGAGCGGACCCGGGAGATCGGGTTGCTCCGGGCGGTCGGGCTGACCCGGGGACAGCTATCCCGGATGATCACCATCGAGGCGGTGGCCATCGCGGTGTTCGGGGCCCTGCTCGGGACGGGGCTCGGCCTCGGCCTCGGTGTCGCCCTGCGCCGCGGCCTGGCCGGG
>JARRQM010000001.1:0-18602 GCA_037381765.1 Kineosporiaceae bacterium | reverse complement strand
GAACGATGGAGCAGTCCATGCGCTGGAGACCCACCCAGATCGGCGACCTCAGCGGGCGGACCGCGATCGTCACGGGGGCCAACTCCGGCATCGGGTTCGTCGAGGCCAAGACCCTCGCCGAGCACGGTGCTCACGTCCTTCTCGCGGTCCGGAACGTCGACGCCGGTCGGGAAGCGGCGGCACGGATCAGCGGGAGCACACAGGTCAAGCACCTCGATCTGTCGTTGCAGAACTCGGTGCGTACCTTCGCCGCCGGTGTCGACGGTCCGATCGATCTGCTGATCAACAACGCCGGAGTGATGGCGCCGACGACGCACCGGACCACCGCGGACGGCCACGAACTCCAGTTCGGCACCAACCATCTCGGCCACTTCGCGCTCACCGGTCTGCTCCTGCCCGCGCTGCTGGCCGCGGACGCGCCCCGGGTGACGACCGTGGCCTCCATCGCACATCACCAAGGCGACGAGAAGGTGGTCGAGGGCAACCCTCCGGCCGGGTACGACCCGCGGACCTCCTACGGACGGTCCAAGCTGGCCAACCTCCTGTTCGCGCTCGAACTGCACCGTCGGGCCACGGCGGCGGGCTCGCGGCTGACGTCGACGGCGGCGCACCCGGGGGTGGCCGCCACCAACCTGGTGGCCGACCGTGACGGCATGGGCTCCCGGTGGGTGGTGCGCACATTCGCGCGCCCGCTGATGCGACTTGTCCTGCCCGGGGCGAGCGGCGGGGCCGAGTCGATCCTGTACGCCGCGACCGTCGCGGTCGCCGGGTCATACTCCGGCCCGCAGGGGCCCGGCGAGGTCCGCGGCAGGGTCGGTCCGGCCAGACTCAGTCCGCTGGCCTCGGACGAGGGCCTCGCACACCGGCTGTGGGCGACCAGCGAAGAGCTCACCGGGGTGCGGTTCGCCCTCTGACCGGACCCACCAGGCGGGAGCGCGAGGGTGTGCTGTTCGGTGCCCGAGCCGCCCGCCCCGGTGCCCGGACCGAGTCGGCTCATCCACCAGGTGCCGCAGCGGCGACATCGGATCCCCCCGCTCACCCGGCTCCTCCAGCGCCGGAACCAGGTTCGGGACAATCGTGGTATCCGGCTTGCGGCCAGCGCCCGGTTGCCTGACCCGACCAGACGGCTGCGTACCAGCAGTGACCTGCTGCACGCCACGGGAAACCCGCCCCCGGTTCACCGCCGCGGCCCTGGCCACCACCTCGATTCCGCCGCGCCCCAGCACCCAGCACCCAGCACCGGACGCTGCGCCCGCTCGTTCAGATGCGGAAGCAAGTCACCGAACTTCGCCGTCAGCACGCTCGCACCCTGCACAGCACCGCGCCAGACCGCAACCAAGATCAATCGATGTCCCTGTTCTCGACACGCTCCTGATGTGGCGGCGCTCTACCACCCTGGCCAGCGCCAGTCGTCGAGGTTCTTCCAAACGGTCGGAAGAGCACTCGCAATCACTCCACCGAACGCGACTGTTCCTTCGTGGGAGGCAAACGCGACCCAGTCCAGGCTGTCGTCACACCACACGCCCTCGGCGCCGTTGTACATGGGGGCGAACAGGTCCAGATCAAGCAGGTAGTCGAGGCCGTCCTCGCGGAGTTCCACGACTCGCCTGGCGCCGATGGTCCGCAACGCCTGGTGGACCCGGGCGATACCGGCCCGGCTGAGTATGGCCGCATCGGTCAGCACGAGCACACCTGGTGGCACCGGCCCGGGCAGCATGGGGTGCCAGGACGTGCCTTGCACACCCCACCGCCGTTCCAGGCGCGTCCGCCAATCCGCAGACTCTTCCAGGACCAGCACCCGCCGGTAGGCCAGCGGCTCCACCTCAAGGTCCGGTATCGACATCCAGGTCTCCACGGCGGCGCTGAACAACCCGCGTTCGTCCGCCATCACCTCAGCCTGCACCGCGCCGCCCGGGGGATCGGTGAACGGCGATTGCGCGGCGTAGGCGGCCCGGTCAAGGGCAGCCGCAAGCCGCTCAGGAGCGGGGAGATTGTCCGGGTCGAGCCGTTCGACCTCAACCAGCATTGCCTGCACCACGTTGTACCGAGGAAAGATCCGAAGCGCCCTGGAACTGTAGCCGTCCCTGCCACTCTGGCGAGGCAACGTCGCGTACGCCCGGCACAGCTCGTCGAACCGATCCATCAGGTAGCGACGTGCCGCGCGATGCAAAACACTGGAGTCCACACGACGATTCTCACCGATCTGCACCTCGGCGCAGCGGTCTTCCCGGCACCGCCTATCCGCTCAGCAGCGCCTGGCCATCCGCTCGCGCCACCGAGCGATCATGCCGCGAACCGGGTGGTGGCGAAGGCCCTGATCCTCGGTGTTGCCGGGGGCGCATCGTGGATTGATGACGACGGGCTGCGGGTCGGGCCGCCTGGCGCCGGTGGCGCGTGCGCGGTCCGCCGTTCAGGTCGGGGACAGCCGCCGTCGGGGCAGTGGACTGGAGTACACCACGCTGGTGGTGATCGAGCCTAGGGTGGCGAGCTTGCCCGTCAGACGTTCGAGGTCGCTCATGTTGCGGGCCAGCACCTTGATGATGAAGCAGTCGTCTCCGGTGACGTGGTGCGCCTCGACGATCTGGGGTGTGACGTCGATCAGGTCGTGGAACGGCTTGTAGTTCCCTGAGGGGTAGGCCAATCGGACGTAGGCCGCAATCGGGTAGCCGAGGCGTTCCGGATCGATGACGGCCGTGTAGCCGGTAATGATGCCGGCGTCGAGGAGTCGCCGAACCCGATCGGCCGTGGAACTGGGTGACAGGTTGACCGCACGGGCCAGGTCGGCGGTGCTGATGCGCCCGTCGATCTGCAAGCGCTCGAGGATCGCCCGGTCGGTGAGATCCAGATCCGCCCGTTGATTCGATGGCATGGAGCAGATGTTGCCATCGAATCGACGGCCAATCTGCAACATCGCGGTGAATCGTCCCTTCAGTGTGCGGGTGCCGACGCGTTGGATGGAGGCATGGACAAGCACCTGAGTGCAGCTGACTTCTTCGCGGCCAAACTGGCATTCGAGACCGACCCGTCGGATCTGGCTGCCGCCCGTGCCGAGGGACGAGGACCTCTCGTGGTCGACGTCCGCTCGCAAGAGAGCTGGGACCAGGGCCACATCCCCGGCGCCTGTCATTTGCCGCTCACCGACCTGGCGGCGCGGATAGGCGAGGTCTGCCCGGACCTCGCCGCGGAGATCGTCGTCTACTGCTGGGGGCCCGGATGTAACGGCAGCACCCGCGGCGCGCTGATCCTGACCGGATTGGGCTACACCCAGGTGCGCGAGCTCATCGGAGGGTTCGAGTACTGGGCCCGTGAAGGCCTGGCCGTGGAATCGATCAGCGGGCGCAGCCGACGTGCCCCCGACGAACTCACGGCACCGTCGACCGGGGCCCGCTCGTGAACCGGCAGGTCGGCCACTCCGCCCTCATCCGGCGCGCGCAACCGCTCGACGCCGCAGACCTGCTCGCCCTCATCACCGAACACATCCGCTATGAACGAGCGGATGTCACCGTCGAGGCGGACCTCGTTCACCGCCTCGACGCCTGGATGGACCAGGGGCGCATCGAGATCTTCGTCGCGGCCGCACCGCAACCATTTCCGGACGGACGCGGCCTGCTCGGGTACGCGGCCCTGACCCGGGACGTCGCGACATGGACCGGCCGCGAGTACGGCCACCTGGACTGTCTTTTCGTCCGTGAACCGGCGCGCGGACACGGGGTCGGTCGCCGACTGTTCAACCATGTCCTCGAACGATGCCGGGAAGTCGGCCTGTCGCAGATCCAGTGGCAGACCCCCGCCTGGAACCTCCGGGCGGTGGGCTTCTACGAGCGACTCGGCGCCATCCACCACCCGAAACAACGTTTCACGATCACTATCGAATGACCGGCAACGCCCCACCACAAAAATCGGCTCGAGGAAGCCGCACCACCAGACCACGGTCAACACCCACCACCATGTCGCTGCGTTCGGGTCCCGGGCGGCACCGGGCTGCGGGACCCGGTGCCGCCCGGTGCCGTTGGCGTTCGTGCTCCGGGTCAGCCCCGTGGGTCGGTGACGGTTCCGGCGGCGACGGTGCGCCCACCCTCGCGGACGGCGAACCCGAGGCCGCTGGTCAGTGGCAGCCGTACGCCGAGGGTGATTTCGGCGGTGACGGTGCTGCCGGGCTCGGCGACCTCGCCGGGCCCGAGGTCGATCAGCCCGACGGTGTCGGCGGTGCGGAGGTGGAACTGCGGCCGGTAGCCGGTCGCGAACGCGGTCCGCCGGCCGCCCTCGGCGGTGGTCAGTACCCGCAGCTGGGCGGTGAACCGACGCCAGGCTTGGACACTACCTGGCGTCGTGATCACCTGGCCGCGACGGACCTGGTGGCGTCGGATCCCGCGCAGCAGAACGGCGGCGTTGTCACCGGCCTGCGCATACGGCAGGGTCTGGCCGAAGGTCTCCAGGCCGGTGACGACGCTGGTCAGGGACGCGTCCCCAGCGTCGCTGAAGCCGATCACCTCCACCGGGTCGCCCACCCTCACCGTGCCCTGCTCGAGCGCGCCGGTGACCACCGTGCCGCGTCCGCTGATGGTCAGCACGCTCTCGATCGGCAGCAGGAACGGCCGGTCCAGGTGCCGGCGCGGCAGCGGCACGTGGGTGTCGACGGCGGCCAGCAGATCCTCGATCGCCGCCACCCAGGTCGGGTCACCCTGCAGGGCCCGCAGCGCCGAGACCCGCACCACGGGCACCTGGGAGCCCGCGAACCCATACCGGGACAGCATGTCCCGTACCTCCAACTCGACCAGGTCCAGCAGCTCCGGGTCGGTGACCGCGTCGGCCTTGTTCAGCGCCACCACCAGATGCTCCACCCCGACCTGGCGGGCCAGCACGACGTGCTCGACCGTCTGCGGCATCGCACCGTCCTGAGCCGACACCACCAGGATCGCCCCGTCGACCTGCGCCGCACCGGTAATCATGTTCTTCACGTAGTCGGCGTGACCGGGCATGTCCACGTGGGCGTAGTGCCGGGTGGCGGTCTCGTACTCCACATGCGCCACGTTGATGGTGATGCCGCGAGCCGCCTCCTCCGGGATGCGGTCGATCCGCTCGAAGGGCACGTACCGCGACAGCGAACCCGCCCGGTCCGCGAGCACCTTCGTGATCGCCGCGGTCAGTGTGGTCTTGCCGTGGTCGACGTGACCGATCGTGCCGATGTTCACGTGCGGTTTGGTCCGCACGAAGTCCTGCTTGCTCATCGCTTCGTCCTTGCTGCGTAGCGCGGATACCGAAGATCCACGCAGCCGTCGGCAGAACACGGCAGCACCCGGGAGCCACCACCGGGACCGCCCAGAACCACACCGGGCAGGCCGAACGCCTCCCGCGACGACACCCTCCCCCAGGGGTTCCGAAGGCTGGGAGAGGGTCAGCCTCGCGCGCCGGCCGACTGCTCGCAGTCACCCGTCAGCGCGCCCGCGCGGCACACGCCGGCGAGCGACAGGCTGACGACTACGAGTCGCATGAACCGACGATCCCACGGCAAGCCTCAACCGACACAACGGTTATCGCCTCGGGGCGACAACGCAACAGCGGTTTGCCCGGGCAGACCAAAGTTTCTCCGCCTGAGCGCTGCATGATCCGGCATCGCCGCAACCACGCCCGGTGCCGACGGCGGCACCGTCCGCACCCGGTGCCGGCGGTGCCGCCGTCGGCGGTGGCGTGCAGGCCGGTCAGGCTCGCCCCGAGCTGGGCCGGGACCGGAGGGGTGGTGGGCGCCACCCGCACCGGGTCAGCAGCCATCGGTCCGGGCCGCGTACCAGTCGGCACGCACCTGCGTGATCAGGTGCGCGGGGTGCAGGATCAGGACGTCGCGGGGGAGTGCGGCGACCAGCAGCACCGGCGGGTCGTGATGTGCCCGCGGATGCGACCGTCAGACCCGCACCGAGGCGTTGGCCGCGGTCCGTACGCTGCCCGGCGGCACCCCGAAGGTGCGCTTGAAGGTTCGGCAGAACGCGGCCTCGGACCGGTAGTCGAAGCGCTCGACCACCGCGTGATCGACGACCTGACTACTCTGCGTCACCAAGGGTGACCTGTCCGGCCCGGTGTCCTCCACCATCACCGGACACGACCCGACGGCGTATCTTCCCGAAAACGCCCAGGTCAGCCCATGATTGTTCGATCATGACGAGACCTTGGGTCTCACCCGATCACCGACACACCCCGACGATCACACCGTGTGCCCCGTGCGGCCCTGCACCTCACGGTCCGAATTCCCCGGCAAGGTTTGCGACGCGTGGACTCGGCGGACGATACTGACCGCGTCGGCCAGCCATGAGACACCCCTAGCGAGGGGGAAAGGACGTGACATAATCCGCGATTACCGGACCAGGTCGACACCCGACGGCGTCGCGTTCTCCACCCCAGGGCTTCGGCAGGATCGCCTCTCCTTGGCTGGTGGAGTTCCTCGACACCGCACCCCAAAGGTGTGAACCCTCAGTCAACTCAGCTTCACTGAGGGTGGCCTTGTCTCTTCTTCGAATGCGGTGTGATGCGGTTCTTGTCACGTCGATCCGTGGACCGGGTAGGGATTGACCGGTACAGACTTGTTCCATCCTGGAATGGCTCGGTCATTTCGAAAGATTGATCACGCATTGAGCCAACAGGTCCAAAGTTCTAAAAACCTGACGGGTTCCGTCATCGGGGAGGTATTTTCGTGCAGGGGCGGGGGCCTCTTCCCACGTTGTGGCCGGTAGATGTTCCTGGCCGTCGGATGGCGCATGCGGCCGAGGACGCCTCCTCCGATGCGGGCGTGACGTGGGCGCACGTCGCCGCCCTGTTCGCGCTTGCCGGGGGCATCGGTGTAACCGGGTTCTGGCGACTCGGGGTCGACACGTGGCACATTGATGAATCGCTGTACGCGGCGATGGGGTGGGCGTACGTCCACGGGGATCTCACAGCGAACCTGGAGCACCCCCCATTCGCCAAGTATCTCATCGGTCTGTCCCAGGTCGCCTTCGGTCAGGACGCGATAGGGGCCCGTGTGGTTCCCGCGCTCGCCGGTGTCGTGATCGCCGCGACACTGTTCGTTTTCGGCGCCCGGGTTATGGGATTTTGGGCGGGCTGGGCGGCGGCGGCGAGTTGGGTCGCGCTTCCCCGGGAAATCCGATTCGTCGGCACGCAGTTCATTGCTCTCAAGCTGGAGCGGCATGCCCTGCTGGATGTATTCGCCGCCGCTTTCGGCATCCTGGGGCTGTACTTGGGGTGGCAGTGGCTCCAGAAACGTTCATGGTCACGGGCGGTCGGAACCGGTGTTTTCATCGGTCTTGCAGCGGCGAGCAAAATAATCGGGGGATTCTTCCTCCCCGGAATCCTCGTCATCGCCCTCTGGTCCGGTCGGCGTGACCGCCGCGTCATTTTACAGTCCGTGACCGTGGCGGTCGTCAGCGTTCTGACCTCGCTGCTCACCTACCTGCCCATGGGCGGGCGGGCCATCGACGCCATCATCTATATGGTCGACTTTCAGTCCCAGCACGAGTCAGAGGGCCATGCGACTTGGGTGGCAGGACACACGTACATGCAAGCACCGCCGTGGAGCATGGCCTGGATGCAGTGGGACGGTGACGGTCCGCTGCTCAACATCCTGTTCCTCCTCGGCGTCGTCGCCGCCTTCTTCGTCGGCCAACGTCTCCTGGCGTCGTACCTCATGCTCGCCGTCCTCGGGCCGTTCGTCGCGCTCTCCCTTTCCTCGGTAGCGCTGCCGCACTACCGCTACATCTGGTTGCCACCGCTCACACTGCTCGCAGCACTGGGCTGGTTCGGTTTGCTGCGGCAGACCGGCTTCCGACGGGTCGTGGGGGTCGCCTGCTGGACTGCGGTGCTGGTGATGGGGGCGTTCACCGTGGAGCGGGCAGCCACCGTGACCCCGACCGACTACCGCGCCGTCGCCGTCTTCCTGGAGCAGCGGGACTCACAACCGACCACCGCCTTCGTCTACGGCTTCACCGATGATCTCTCCCACTCACTACCCGACCTGGGCCTCGTATCACGGTCGGACTTTCTCGCTGGCCGCCCGGTCGACGTCGTGGTCATCGACCCCATCTTGGCCAAGCGTTACCCCGATCCTTCTCTGGCAGAGGAAATCGCACGGCGGAACCTGTCCGAGCCGATCGCGTTTGACCGACTGCAGGTCTGGGTATCGACCGGGTAGCTGAACGGTCGGAGTTCCGGTCGTAGGGCGGAACGGGTGGCCAGGACGTGAAAGCGCGGCACCCGCCTCGGCTATTCGTCAAGCCGGTGCAGCACCGCGTTCAGCTCCCGGTTGGGCCCAGGGCGCGCAGGGCGTCCTCGATGCCGCGATGGAAGGTGGGGTAGGCGTAGATCATCTGCCGGAGGGTCTGGACGGGCACGGCCGCGTGCACGGCGACGGTGAGGGCGCCGAGCACTTCCCCGCCGTGCGGTCCGGCACTGGTGGCCCCGACCAGGACGCCGCGGTCGGTGTCTTCGACGAGCTTGATGAAACCGTCGTTGCTGGCCTTGTGGATCCAGCCGCGGGCGGAGGAGGGGACCTGACTGGTCCCGGTCCGCGCCCGCAGCCCGGCGGCGCGGGCTTGGGCTTCGGTCAGCCCGACCGACCCGATCTCGGGGTCGGTGAAGGTGACCCGGGGCAGGGCGTGGTAGTCGGCCGCCGCCCCGTCCTGGCCGAGGATCGAGGCCACAGCGATCCCGGCCTGGTACATGGCGACGTGGGTGAACGCGCCCTGCCCGGTGACGTCGCCGACCGCCCAGACCCCGTCGGCGACCCGCAGGTGGGCATCGACGTCGAGCCGGCGGGCGGTGGGGTCCAGGCCGATCGTGTCCACGCCGAGAGACGCCAGGTCGACCCGCCGCCCGGTGGCGACCAGCAGCCGCTGGCCGCTGAGCTGCTCACCGTTCACGGTGACCGTGAACCCGCTGCCGTCGTGCCGGACGGCCGTCGCGCCGGCCCCGGTCCGGACGGTCAGGCCGTCGCGGGTCAGAACGTCGGCCAGCAGGGCACCGGCCTCGGGTTCCTCCAGCGGCAGCAGCCGGTCGGCGGCCTCCACGACAGTGGCCTGGGTGCCGAACCGGGCGAACGCCTGCGCCAGCTCGGCCCCGATCGCGCCGCCGCCCAGCACGATCAGCGACTCCGGTGGCGTCTCGGCTTCGATGGCGTGCCGGTTGGTCCAGTACGGGGTGCCGGCCAGACCGTCGATGGGCG
The DNA here is from genome assembly GCA_037381765.1 of Kineosporiaceae bacterium. Taxonomy (GTDB): domain Bacteria; phylum Actinomycetota; class Actinomycetes; order Actinomycetales; family Kineosporiaceae; genus JARRQM01. The sequence continues at coordinate 9,397 of JARRQM010000001.1, read as the reverse complement.
GGATCGCAGGTCGGGCGCCGGTGGCCAGGACGACGCCGCGGCGGGCGGCGAACACGTCGTCGCCGACCCGCACCCGTCCGGGCCCGATCAGGCGACCGGTGCCGCGCACGAACGTGCCGCCCTTGCCGATGAACCGGTCGACCGCGACGGTGTCGTCCCAGGTGGCGGTGGCCTCGTCACGGATCCGCGCCGCAACCGGCGCGTAGTCGGGGGTGACGCTGATCTGGCCGGCCATCCCGGGGATCCGGCGGGCCTCTGCCAGCAACCCTGCCGCGCGGATCATCATCTTCGACGGGACGCACCCCCAGTACGGGCACTCCCCGCCGACCAGGGTGTTCTCCACCCCGACCACGTCCAGCCCGGCCTGCGCCAGCCGGCCGGCGACCTCTTCCCCGCCCGGCCCCATTCCGATCACCACGACGTCCACGGTCCGGTCCACGCGATTGCCTCCCTGATCTCTTCGATCTGACCTCTTCGCTGCCGAAGCCCCGGCACGCCCCGCCTGTTACTGGTTTCCGTCGAGGAGCCCGCCGAACGTACGCCCGCCTCCCGCGGGCAGCGACCGGAGCCGCCGCCAGATCCCAACCTCGATCCCCGAATGGTTGGTCGAGGCGGCACGTCCCGGTTCGACCGCGCAGCCGGCCGGCGAGCCGGCCGAACACTCATCTGCCGGCCGATCACCGTCCCGGTTGTGGTGGTCACCGCCGGTGTTGACGACTTTGACTCCCTTCCAGAACGCGACCCGGCCCCGGATCTGGCGGGCTGCGGGCTTGGGGTCGGGGTAGTCCCAGGCGGCGTCGGCGTTGACGGCGTCGCCGACCCGCACCGTGTAGTAGCTGGCCCGCCCCTTCCACGGGCAGGCCGACTGGTGGCTGCTGGGGGTGAAGTGCGCCCGGTTGAGGGAGTCGGCGGGGAAGTAGTGGTTCCCTTCCACGACCACCGTGTCATCGGACTCGGCGAGTACCACACCGTTCCAGATCGCCTGCATCGTTCCTCCTCCGTCGTGGACGGCCACGTCTGTCGGAGGGGGAACCCAGCCCGGCGGGTTCGACTTCCCGGATCGCGGTCTCCTGCCACCGTCGTCCAGGACCGGGCCGGCCACCCCACTCCGCGGATTGAGCAGTCCCGCTGCAGGCGGAGGGCCGCACGGGCGGGCTGGGTTCACCATCGGCCGGCTGCCGCCGGACTTGCGCTCCGAGGCCCAGATGGCGACCGAACGGGCCTGACCTTTCCCTGCGCCAGGTGCCCGCTGTCGGACGTTCGGATGATCGTCGGCCGCGGCGGGAATGGCCTGCGGCTGCGGCGGGTTCCCGGGCACGTGGATCAGCCCACGGGCAGTGCTGGCCCCGGTGTCCCCGACGCGCCGGGTCCCCCCGACGATGAGCAGGGTGACCGGCTGGCCGCCAGGAACGAGGCCTTCGCCCGGTACGTACTGCCCGAGGTGGACGTGCTGCTGCGGGTGGCCCGCACCCTGACCCAGCAGCCCGTGGACGCGGAGGACCTGGTCCAGGACACCCTGGTCCGGGCGTTCCGGGCCGGCGACCGGTTCGATGGGGCCCACCCCCGTGCGTGGCTGCTGACCATCCTGCGCAACACCCACCTCAACCGGGTCCGGGTCCGGCGACCGGCGTTGCTGGATGACCCCCAGACACATGAGGAGGACCGGGTGAGCTGGCCGGGTACCCCGCCCCCGACCTCCCCGGAGGACCTCGTGCTCGGGGAGGTGTTCGACCACGCCGTCGCGCAGGCCCTCAACGACCTGCCCGAGGTATTCGCCGCGGCGGTGCGGCTGGTCGACCTGGACGGGCTCAGCTATGCCGAGGCCGCCGGAGTGCTCGGCGTGCCGGTCGGGACCGTAATGAGCCGGTTGCACCGGGGCCGGGCACGGATCCGGGCCAGTCTGACCCGAGCCGGGGTCGCGCCGTCTCCTTCCCGGGTGCACGCGCGGACGGTCCGGGAGGTCGAGGCGGAAGGCGGCCGCGAACCGGAATCCGGCGACGCAGAACCGGCTGCGGTTGCCGAACCGGCCGGGCGGGCAGCCGGAGAAGGACGAGGACGACCATGACCAGAACTCCCCGGACATCACTGTTCACCCGGATCGCGATGCGGCTGATGGGCCGCGGCGACGAGGCCTCCTGCGCCGAGGTCGCTGACCACCTGCAGGCCTACCTTGACGGCCACACCGACCCCGAGCAGATGCAGCGAATCGCCAAACACCTGGAGCACTGCCGCCACTGCGGCCTGGAACACCGCACCTACACCGAGATCAAGTCCGCCCTCACACGCCAGAGTGAACCGGTGGACGCCGACGCCGTGCGCCGGTTGACCGACTTCGGGCAGGCACTGCTGCACGGCGAGGACAGGCCCGTCCCTCCGCCCGCCGACGACCGCTGAGGTCACGCATCCCCCGGACACGACCCGACCCTGACTGCCCGCAGAGGATGCGTGTGGAGCCGGGTGGGGGGCGAACGACCGGCACTCCGCCTCGGGAGGACCGGGAGTGGGGAACTCGCTCGGGATGAACCCGCGGTGCCGCGAGCCACACCGCTGCAGCGGGAATGGCCGGGGCGGCGAACCGGGAAACTGGCCGATTCCGGGTGGGCCGGCCTGATCAATCCGCGCGGCAGGCTGCTGTCCGCGCACGGGCTGGACGTCGCCTGCCGCCGCCTCGCCGCCCTCGGCACATGAGGGAGAATCGGCGGCATTCGCTCCCCGAGGAAGGCTGATCAGTGACGGTATCCGCGAACGGCGGCGCCTTGGCCCCGGGACAGGCTGTCGGCGTGTTCGCCCTCGGCGGGACCATCGCGATGAGCGCGAACTCGGCGAGCCAGGGCGTTGCCCCAAGCCTCAGCGCCGCCGATCTCCTCGACGCCGTCCCCGGACTCCAGTCCGCCGGTATCGCCATCGAGGTCCACGACGTCCGCTGCCTGCCCGGCGGCTCCCTGCGATTCGCCGACATCGTCGAGCTGGTGCAGACCATCCGCCGGCACGTCGACGCCGGTGCGATCGCCGGTGCCGTGGTGACCCAGGGCACCGACACCATCGAAGAAACGGCTTGGCTGATCGACCTGCTCCACGACGGCGACGCCCCCATCGTCGTCACCGGGGCCATGCGCAACCCCACGATGGCCGGCGCCGATGGCCCGGCCAACATCCTGGCCGCCATCCAGGTCGCCGCCACACCCGCCGCGCGAGGCCGTGGCGCGCTCGTCGTCTTCGCCGATGACATCCACGCCGCTCGGCACGTCCGCAAGACACACACGATGAGCATCGCGGCCTTCACGTCCAACAACCGTGGGCCGATCGGACGGGTCAGCGAAGGGACGGCGCGGATCTGGGGTCGTCCCACGCCGTGGCGCAGGCCCGTGGCGGACCACCCCGAACTGGTGCATCGGTTGGGCGAGCCACGCGTCGTGGCCCTGGCGGCGACCCTGGGCCAGGACGCGGAACTCCTGCGGACCGTGGGCCCGGTGTGCGACGGCCTGGTGATCGCCGGGTTCGGCGCCGGACATGTCCCGGCCACCTGGGCGCCGGTCCTGGGAGAGCTCGCGGCTGAGATGCCCGTCATCCTGTCCTCCCGGACCGGGGCCGGGCCGGTGGCGTCAAAGACGTACGGGTTCGTGGGCTCGGAATCCGATCTGCTCGCCAGGGGGCTCATCGGCGCAGGCTTCCTTGACGCGTACAAGGCCCGGATCCTGCTGCAGGTCCTGCTCGCGGCCGACCTCAAGCCGGGCGAGATCCGAGACGTCTTCGCACGTTTCGAGGACTGCTGATCCGGCTCGGCGCGTCACTGCACCCCGTACCGAAGGTAACGACGTCCTGAGAACGTCCCCGGTGGGAGTGCCGTGGACACCTCCGGGCCGTTGCTGGCCGTGCTGGTCACGGTCGCCGGAATCCCGGACCGTGACGGCGGCCTGGGGATACTGGTAACCGAGTTTCCAACCACGCTCTGAGGGATCAGCCCTGCACGATGACCTCGACACGACGGTTCAGAGCGCGTCCGCTGGGATTGTCCTTGCCGTCCTCGGTGGTGTTGGGCGCGACGGGACGTTTCTCACCCCAGCCCTTGGTCGTGATCGCGACGTCGACCCCCTGTTCCTTGAGCGCCGCGGCGAAGGCCTCGGCACGGCGCAGAGAAAGGTCGTCGTTGTAGGCGTCGGAGCCCAGGGAATCGGTGTGTCCCTCGACCTGAATCGGTTGACCGGCCTCGGCCAGGACCGCGGCTGCCTTGGCTGCCAGTTCCCGTCCCTCGGGCCGGAGTGTGTCCTTATCGAAGTCGAACAGCGCGTCCGCCGCGAAGTTCAGTACCGTCGCACAGGGGGGAGTGATCAGTCCGAACTTACCCAGTGAGGGGAATCGGTCCGGCGCCGAGAACACCGGCGTCCGCGGCAGGGCGATGGCGAGTCCCGAGCCGTCGGTGGCTCGACCCTCCTTGTCGAAGGCGAATCTGACTCTATTGACCGTGTCGTGATACTGGCCTGATCCGTCAGCATTCACCGTCAGGGTGAGGTGCCGGCCACCGCCAAGATCTGTCATCGACACGGTGCCGTCGGATCCCACGGTGAAATTCAGGTACCGGTCACCACCGAGGTCGAGGTAGTGGCCCGAACCGTCCCTCGACACGGTGACCGATAGGTGCCGGCCACCGCCAAGATCCAGCATTTCGGCCCGGCCGGCTTCGTGAATGGTGATGGTCAAGTGGCGGCCCCCGCCCAGATCGGTGAGTTTACCGCTCCCGTCCGCCTTCACACGAATGATCAGGTGGCGGTCCCCGCCCAGATCGGTGAGTTTACCGCTCCCGTCCGCCTTCACACGAATGGTCAGGTGGCGGCCCCCGCCCAGATCGGTGAATTCACCCGAGCCGTTCTTGTTGACGAGGACGTTGAGGTGGCGGTCGCCACCCAGATCGGTGATCGTTCCCGACCCGTCCGGGTGCACGGTCATCCTCAGGTGGCGGCCCCCGCCCAGATCGACGTAGTGCTTCGTCCCGTCCTTGTCGGTCCTGAGCGTGACGCGGGAGGATCCGTCCACGTTCATGACGTCCGAGACCTCGGTCAGCGTGAACACGTCCGGTGCGGCGGCGACCCGGTTGCCATCGAGATCGCAGGTGGCGGACACGACGACCAGACCCGACTGGTCCTGGCCCTTCAACGAGGACAGCTCGGTGGAGAGCCTGTCACCACCGGTCCCGAGGATCGAGGTATCTGGGAGCCGGATCGGAGCGATCACCGGATAGGTCACGGTGATGGTGTTCGCCGCATCGTTCGGTACTCCCGCGGAGCCAGTGCCGTCCACTGAGGAGGAGCCAGTGCCGTCCACTGAGGAGGAACACCCGGAGACCACGACGGCCACCACCACGCCGCCGATGAACAGGGCCGAGCGAAGACCCCGGGTCATCCCACGCTGAAGCACGTTACTCCGGGACACGCTCACGACCTCCAGGCTGTATATCGCGACCCTGAGTCACGGTTTCCGGGGATCTGCCGCATCGGATGGGAACTGTAGCTCACCCTCCGCTCGAGCGTCGGGCCTGCTGTTTCCGCAGGCCGAACAAGCAACACCCCACCACTCGGCGGCAGGGCCGGAGCCCACGTGCCGAGCGACGTGTGACGGAGGTGAGCGTCTCCGCCCGCTCCGGCTTGCCGGCGCCGTCAGCGGCTGTGTGCTCGCCGCGGCACGAAAGCATGTTGTCGACGTTCCCGACGCACAGAATGACGTGTCCGTCTGGTCATGGGCCTACCGGCTCGTGCTGCCGGCCGATGGCGGCGCACCGGGTTGAGGGTGGGGTCGGTTCGATGCCGGGCACGCTTGTCGGAGGTGCCTGCAAGGATCGCCCCGGCAGCCGAGCATGGGGAGGTTGGCGTAGGTGATCGTCGAGGTGGTCAGTCGCCGCCGTGGCCCGGCTTCGATCGCGGCGGCGTTTCCCGACACCGTCGTGATCGACGTGACCTCGCGCGGACCACAGCCCTGGGTGCAGCTCAGCCCGTTCTACCCCCACGGCGGGATTCCGGTCCCGTTCACCCCCGGCGTGGTCGCCACCTGCGTGGAAGGCATCTGGCAGGGCCTGAAGGTCTTCGACAATGCCGACGTCGATCCGACCAGGCTGACCGTCACCACCATGACCGGCCTGAAACGCACCGTCCGCCGGTACGGCCCGGTCCGCGGCCACCGCGCCGGCCTGCACGGAACACAGCTGTTGGACTACCAGACCGCCCGCCGCCAGATCTACCTGCCGGCCTACCGATGGATGCTGGACAACCGCGTCCCCGACCTGGTCGACCAACTGCGCCAACTCGCCGACGGGCCCGGCGTCGTCCTGCTCGACTACACCACCAACGCCGACATCACCAACACCCGCAGCCCGCTGTCCCACGCCGCGCTGATCAGCCACTACCTGCACGACCAATGGCCCACCTCCAGCACCACCCCATGACCCCGACCAGCCGCGCCACTCGCGACAGATGTGCGCGGCAGACGCGCACATCCGGGTGGTCAGACCGTCCGTCAAAGCAGGTCAACCCCGAAACCCGGTTCCTTTCCGGGGTCTGGGCTGGCAGGGTGCATCGGGCAGATCACCGTGTGGGTGGTGGGACCGATGACTCCGCTTCGCCAGATCCGTGCCGACTTCGACGCCAGCACGATCGTGGTGTACCAGGCGTACCGGTCGGCCATCGCGGACCCGGCGCTGGCCAGCGGCCGGTTCGTACCGCCCTTCTCCTTCAACCGGATGACCTGGATCAAGCCGTCACTGCCGTGGTTGCTCCACCGCAGCATTCAGGTTGGTGTTGGCCGCAGCCTGGTCCGCAACTACGCCGAGGAATGGGTTGTAGCGCTGCGCGACCTGACCCCCACCGTGCACAAGATCGGAGCGTTGGTCCGAGCCGGACAGGCCGCCAAAGCCCAGCGACTCCTACCTCCTGAGCGCCCGTACCCGCTCGACCCGGTCATTGCCCGACGCATCCAGGCCGCAACGTGACCACCACGCAGAAGCCCGTTCGCCAGGTCCGCCTGGGGATGATCCTCTACCTCGCGGTCACCGACCTCACGACAGGGTTGTCGGCCATCGACACGGTCCTGGCCCACCAGCACCCCCTGGGCAAGGCACTCCGCCCCGCCGCGATTGTGGCCGTTGCCGAACCCGACCCCGGCGATAACCCCGGGCCTACCGCGCGGTGAGCAACTGCGTGATCGGCTCCCACTGCAGGGAGGCGGCCAGGTCGGCGGCCGTGCGGCCGTCCCCGGTCCGGGCCGCGGGGTCGGCGCCGAGGTCGAGCAGCAGACGCACGATTGCGAGGTCCCCGGCCAAGGCGTGCTGGTGCAGCAGAGTCCAGCCCCGCTCATCCCGCTCGGTGACTGCGCCGGGTTGGGCGGCCAGCGCCTCGCGGGCCTTCTCGACCATGTTCGTGCACATCGGGTGGTCAGCGAAGGGATGCTCCCTCGGGTCCACCGGCGGTTCCGGGCTGGGGGCCTGCTTGTCGTAGATGATCCTCACCTGGTGGGGATCGCCGAAGTCCAGTCCCCAGGCTTCGTCGTGCTGCTGACGTTCGGCGCGGTCCATCCGGGCCCGCAGGAGGTTCACCGTGAAGGCCCCGTAGGCCACCCCGTGGATGCTGAACAGCCAGTCACCGAGCCGACTCAGCGGCGCCGAGACCCGGTCGCCCTGCTCCACGGAGGTGAGCCAGTTGGGCGAGTTCACCAACGTGCCGGACAGGTCCCGGCCGTCGAAGTCCACCTCATCCACCCACATGCGCTCCTCGGCGGGGTCCTGCCCGCCCGACGCCGGCTCCGCCCGACGCCGGCTGCGGATCGGAGAAGGGCAGCATCACGGCGGTCAGGTCGAGGCCCCGCACTAACCGGTGCCGTTCCCAGAACAGCTCGCGCCAGAAGAACTTGAAGGTCGCCCGGGCGTCGGCACTGGCGCGGGCCATGTCCGGGTCCTCGGTCGGGGAAAGGAAGACCTGTTCGGTCACGTCGCCGGCTCCGTTCATGGTCCGGGTGCCGCTCGGGGCCGCCCCGGCGGTACGGGTGGTCACCGGTCCCGCACCGTACCCAGTGCCCGGGCGTTACCCCGACCTGGGCCGTACTCCCGGTGGGCCCGCCCACAGACAACGCCTCGTGTCGCGCCGGACCGGCGGTGCTGAGTGGCCGTGCGTAGACGCGCCTCGCGACCGGATCGTCCCGGTCGTGACCGGGGGTGAAGTCGTGCCGGATGATTCCGTGGCGCGGGCCGGGCTGCAGGATGCCCCGGACCTGATGTGGTCACCCCCACCCATCGTTCCCGTTCCGCGGCGTTGCCGGCGATCGACGATGACGACAGCCGACCAGGTCGACCTGGTGGTGTCGGCGAGAAGGTGATCGGCCTGGCTGTCCGGTGCCTGTACCGGGATCGTCGTCCCCGGCTGGACGAAGCGTTTCGTGGAGTTTCGGTGGCTGGCAGGATGGGCCGGGCGATGACCGTGTTCGATCTGTGTGCCGACAGCCTGCAGGGGTTGTCGGTGGGTGATGCTCTGGGGGCGCAGTTCTTCGTTCCCGGGAACAGCGTCGCCGCGCTGCTGGCCGGGATGCTGCCGGATGCGCCGTGGCCGTGGACCGACGACACCGAGATGGCCTGCCACCTGGTGCGTGAGCTACGTGAGCACGGCGAGGTCGACCAGGACAGCCTGGCCGTCCGCTTCGCTGAGGACTACGAGCCCTACCGCGGCTACGGCGGTGGAACGATCGTCCTGTTGCGTCAGGTCCGCGAGGGCGTGCCCTGGCGTGAGGCGGCCGCGGCGGCGTTCGACGGGCAGGGGTCGATGGGCAACGGCGCGGCTATGCGGGTGGCCCCGCTGGGGGCCTTCTATGCCGGGGATCACCGGCGGGCGGCGTTGCAGGCGATGGCGTCAGCGGAGGTCACCCACGCTCATCCCGAGGCTGTCCTGGGGGCGGTGGCTGTCGCTGTGGCGGCTGCCGAGGCCGGGCGTGCCCGGCTGGCCGGCGTGCGACCCGAGCCGGGCGAAATCCTCGATGTCGTCCTGAGCTACCTGGCCGACAGCCGGGTCAAGGCCGGGATCGTGCAGGCCCAGCGGTTACTCGACGGGAATGTGGAGCAGGTCGCCTACGCGTTGGGCAACGGCTCGCGGGTGCTGGCCTTCGACACCGTGCCGTTCACCTTGTGGGTCGCCGCAACCCGCCTCGAGGACTTCCCCGCAGCAATCCGCGCCTGCATCGAAGCCGGAGGCGACGTCGACACGACCGCGGCGATCGTCGGCGGCATCGTCGCGACGTACACCGGGATCGGGCCCACCGGTGTCCCGACCGCCTGGATGGACCGCCGCGAACCGCTCCCAAAAGACGCGCACTCACCCTCGGCGTGACCAGCGCCACCGCAGCGCCATGGCCACATCCTGCCCGCCGA